>JAUWAR010000039.1 GCA_030601965.1 bacterium
GCTATCTTTAACCTCAGTCTGGTCTATACCTGCCTCTGTAAATTGCTGTGGGGTAATATTTATTTTTTCTTTACACTTGTTGCAGATACATTTAACCAGTCTCTGAGCAATTATAATATTCACAGCCGATGTGACATAAAAGGGTTCAATATCCATATCTATAAATCTTGCTATAGATGATGGTGCATCATTTGTATGGAGCGTTGAAAGAACAAGGTGTCCTGTAAGAGCTGCACGTATCGCAATAGTAGCTGTCTCATTATCCCTGATTTCACCTACCATAATGATGTCAGGGTCCTGACGCAGAAAGGACCTGAGAGATTCGGCAAATGTAAGTTTTACTTCTTCCCTTATCTGCACCTGGTTAATTCCAGGAAAGTTGTATTCAACCGGGTCCTCTGCAGTCATAATATTTGTCTCGGGTCTATTGATTCTTAAAAGTGCAGAATATAGAGTAGTAGTCTTACCAGACCCTGTTGGTCCTGTTACTAAAACAAGCCCATAAGGGGCTTCAATTGCCTTCAAAAAGTGTTTGAGTGCCTGTTTTTCGAAACCAAGTTTTTTAAGGTCCAGAGCAAGGGCAGATTTATCAAGTATCCTCATAACTACCTTCTCACCATAGATAGTAGGAAGCGTGGATACCCTGATGTCTATCGCTCTATCAGAAAGTTTCATCTTTATTCTGCCATCTTGGGGCACTCTTCTTTCTGCCAAATCAAGATTTGCCATTACTTTTACACGAGAAATCACAGCGTTCTTCAATTTAAGTGGAGGAGCAGGCATTTCATATAGAGTACCATCAATCCGTGACCTTACCCTTATCATATTTTCATAAGGCTCAATATGTATATCACTTGCCCCTTTTCTTGCACTATCGGCAATAAGACTGGCTACATACCTTACCACAGGTGCATCCTCTACAGCAACACTCAAGGCAGTTACATCTACTTCTTCCTTTTCTTCTTCAATAATTTCCAATTCTTCTTCTTGCATCTCCTCCATTATATCTTCAATACCTACACCAGTTCCATAATATTTATCTATTGCTTTTTTCAAAGCAGTTTCCGCACAAAGAAGTGGTTCTATTTCATAACCCATCATAAATTTCATATCCTCAATACAGGCTATATTAAGGGGATTAACCATTGCAACAGAAAGAATTCTGCCCCTTCTCTTTACAGGAATGCAATTATTTTTCTTGATAAACTCGTAGTGAATCTTTTTTAATATATCTTCCGGTATTTCACAATTTGATAAGTCAATAAAGGGTATATGAAGTTCCTTTGATAAAAAGTCCATAAGGGCGGGTTCTGCAAGTATTTCCTGTTTTACTATAGCCTCAGTTAAAGACACCTTTGACATTTTTCGATAGTTCTTTACAGAGTTTATCTGTTCGTCTGTTATTAAATCCTTTTTCTTTAAAAGTTCTAATATATCCATTGATTTCAATTTATATCTGGTAATTTAAACTTGTCAAGGAAAAATTTTCTTGACAGTATTATCTTTTGTGAAGTATGATATTAACAGTGAAAATAATCTTTATAGGCACAGGTTGTGGAGTTCCCTCAAAGTCAAGAGGCTCTCCATCCATCCTTGTTAGAACAGAAGGTAGTCGGGTTAGGAAACCCGACCTACTACTATTTGATACAGGACCTGGAAGTTTAAGAAAACTTCGTGAAGCTGGATTTACTTATAACGATATAGATTATATTTTATATACCCATTTTCACTTAGACCATATTGCTGATTTGGGTGCTTTTCTGTTTGCTTCTAAATATCCTGTGGCTCTGAGGACAAAGAAACTTGATATTATAGGATCCCTTGGACTTAAAAAATTCTATGGCAATCTTATTAGACTTTATGGTAGTCAAATAGAAAACCTCTCTTATACACTAAAAATAATTGAGACCAATGACTTTGAGACTCCAGGATGGAAAATCCATAGCACGAGTCTTCCACACACTCCTGAATCTGTAGGATATAGATTGGAAGATAAGACGGGCAAGGTTTTTGTATATTCAGGTGATACTGAATACTGTAAGGGTATAGTTGACCTTGCCGAATCTGCTGATATTCTTATATTAGAGTGTTCTTTTCCTGAAAAGACACCAGGGCATCTTTATCCTGAAACTGTTGCAAGGATAGCCAGAGAAGCAAAGGTAAAACATCTTGTGTTAACACATTTTTATCCTGCTTGGCCGAGCTCAGCCAGGGTATGTGATTCATCTTCTATCCTATCAAAGGTAAAAAAAGAATTTGATGGTAAAGTTACGATAGCCGAAGACCTTATGCATTTGGTGATTGATTAATGGTTAAATGGTGAGTAGTTCCCAATTAACCAATTAACTAATTAACCAATTAACTAAAGTGCCTATTTGGTTGATGCATTCTCTCATTCTTATAGGTTATATACTATTAATCAGTATTTTAATCCCCAGACTCATACGCATATTTAGAAAGATAGCAAAGAAGACAAAGAATAGACTTGATGATGTGCTTGTTGAATCAATAGCATCTCCGCTTATCTTTATCCTTATAGGAATTGGAATAAAGGTGTTTGTTGATGTTACTACCCTTCCGGAAAAGGTAAATAAATATACCTCTTTATTAGGCATTATTCTTATTGTAATCAGTATAATCCTTTTCTTTGACAGAATTTTTATAAACTGGATGAGGGTTTTCTCCAAGAGGATAAATTTTGTCAAGACATCAGGTCACATCCTTAAAGTTATCTTCAGGATTAGTGTATTTGCTATAGCAATACTCATTATTCTTGATTCTCTGGGTATATCTATCACACCTATAATGGCTTCTTTAGGTGTGGCGAGTTTGGCAGTGGCTCTGGCTTTACAGGACACACTTGGGAACTTCTTCGCCGGGATACAGATTCTTGCTGATAGACCCATTAAAGTTGGGGACTATATTAAATTAGAATCCGGTGAACAGGGCTTTGTTGAAAAAATAGGGTGGCGGACTACTTCTATTAGACTCATTCAAAATAACATAACAATTCTTCCAAATTCAAAACTTGCAAATAGTCAGATTACAAATTACTCTCTACCTGAACCCCAGCTTTCTGTGCTTATACAGGTTGGGGTAAGTTATGCCAGTGATTTAGAAAAGGTAGAGAAAGTAACAATTGAGGTAGGTAAAAAGGTTTTAGAAGACATTACAGGAGGAATTGGCGAGTTTGACCCACTTATCAGGTATCACACCTTTGCTGATTTTTCTATAAATTTTACTGTAATCTTACGGGTAAGCGAATATGTAAATAAATATTTAGTAACCCACGAATTCATAAAAAGACTGCATAAGAGATACCAAAAAGAAGGAATTGAAATACCATTCCCCATAAGGACAGTGAAGTTTTAGATATGAACAAGAAAATACCCAAATATCTTCAAGGTATTTTATGGTCAGCGAATATTAAGAACTTAGATTTGGAAAAAGACAAAAACTATATTATTCATCAGGTTTTAATGTATGGAGATTTTTCAGATATTAAATGGCTTTTTCAATCTTATTCACTAAAAATTGTTCAGTCCGTTTTTATTGCTTCCCCTAAAAAAGTTTATACAAAACCCATTTTTAAGTTAACTAAAGATTTTATCCTTGGGCTTAAAGAGACTAATTTAGATGAAAAGAAATATGTCCGGACTTTATTCTGATTTTCTGGATGAAAACAGGAAGCAGGTTTTTGTTCAAGTCAAGCCTTTTTCTGACATAGCGGTTCTGGGTGGTGGCACTGCTCTTTGCATGCAACTCAATCACAGAAAATCTTATGACTTTGACTTATTTGTTAAAAATCCAATTGAAAAAAATCTTTTAAGGAGAGTAATCAAAGTTTTTGGAGAGGGAATTGAGACTTTAGTAGATTCAGGTGATGAATTAAGTTTTTTGATTTCCCAACAAGTCAAGGTAAGTTTTATTTATTTCCCTTTTAAGCATCTCTATCAATTTATTGAGACCCAATCTTTACCAATTCTTGATTGGAGAGACATTGCTTCTGATAAGGCTTATGTAATTGGCAGGAGAGGAGAATACCGTGATTATGTAGATATTTTTTTCATTCTTCAAAGGGGTCTCAAGTTAGAAAAGATTATTGACGATGCCAAACAAAAGTTTAAAGGTGCTTTCTCGGCAAAGCTGTTCTTGGGGCAACTGATTTACTTTGACGATTTAGTAGATTTAACCGTTGATTTTATTGACCAGGAATATTCTCCAGAACAAATTAGACACTTTTTAGAAGAGGCTGTATCTGATTATACAAGGACCAGCTTTATAGAACCATAAACCTTTATAATAGATTCTCAAGTCTTTAAAATTCTTTTCTACCGAATTCTTGTCCCAGAAGGGACATCTGTCTCTGGAATAAGAAGAATGGGCTTGCCATCAATATCTGCCGCAAGTATCATGCCTTTAGATTTTATGCCTCCAATAGTTTTAGGCTTTAAGTTAGCAAGGTAAATTACCTTTTTCCCAATAAGTTCTTCCCTTTTATAACACTTTTTAATGCCTGCTACAACCTGTCTATCTTCATCTCCAATCTTTAATCTAATATTTAATAAATTCTCTTTTCCTTTAATTTCCTGAACATCTTTTATCTCTGCTATCACAAGTTCCAATTTCTCAAAATCTTTTATCTCTATCTCTTTTTTATGCTCTATTTCTGGAGCAGAACCGATACCCAATTTTGCCTTCTCAACTTGTATTTGTTCTTTGCTTACTTTTTTGAAAAGTATCCTGATATCCTTTAACTCTCCTCCTTCGTTCGCGGTGAATTTCCCTATCTCATCCCACTGCCTGTTTTCTTGCATGCAAATCATATCTCTTATTGACTTTGCTGTAAATGGCAGGAAAGGCTCAAGAAGAATTCCTAAATTTGCAATGATAGATGCGCAAGTACTGATGGTAAGTTCTCTGGTTTCCTGGTTTTCCCATGGTCTCTCATAATCAAAGAACTTATTCCCCTCTTTTGCAAGTGCCATTACTGATTTTATTGCCTTTTTGAATTCAAAATGCTCAATGAGTTCACCCACTTCCTGGCCTGTCTCTTTCACTTTTTTTAGCATCTCCTCATCTTTTGCCCTCCATCTCTTATGATAGGGTATTGTGCCTCCTAAATATCTCTGTATAAATGTAAGTGTTCTATTTACAAAATTTCCAAGTATATCCGAGAGTTCATCATTGTTTCGTGCAAGAAAATCATCCCATGTAAAGTCCACATCTCCTTTTTCAGGTGCGTTAGAAGTAAGAATATATCTCAACGGGTCAGGTTCAAAGGTTTCAAGATAATCAGAAAGCCAGATAGCCCAGTTTCTTGATGTAGAAATCTTCCTTCCCTCTATGTTCAGGAATTCATTTGCTGGTATCTCACTTGGAAGAATAAATTCTCCATGTGCCATAAGCATAGCAGGCCATACAATCGCATGAAAGACAATATTGTCTTTACCTATAAAATGAATCAGTCTTGTATCAGAGGAGCACCAGAACTCTTTCCATCTTTGTTCGTTCCACTGTTTTGTAGCTGAAATATAGCCAATTGGTGCCTCAAACCAGACATAGAGAACTTTGTCTTTTGCTTCAGGAAGGGGTAGGGAAATTCCCCATGGTATGTCCCTTGTTATAGGTCGGGGTTCCAAACCTTCTTTGAGCCAGGAGTCTGTAAATGCCCTGACATTGTCTTTCCATTCTTTCTTGGTATCAAGCCACTCCTTTAATCTATTCTGAAGCATAGGTAATTTGAAAAACCAATGTTTAGTTCTTTTTATTACTGGTGTCTGTTTGCAAATCTTACACTTTGGTTCCTTGAGCATTTCAGGTTCAAGCCATCTGCCGCATTTTTCACACTGGTCGCCTCTTGCAGATTCAAATCCACAAAATGGACATATGCCTTCAACATACCTTTCAGGAAGAAACCTATTGCATTTCTGACAGTAAAGTTCATCAGTCTCTTTTGCTTCAAGATACCCTTTTTTGTAAATATTAAGAAAGAAATCCTGGGCAGTCTTGTGATGAATTTTTAGAGATGTTCTTGAAAAATTGTCAAACTCTATTCCAAATCTCTCAAAACTATCCTTAATATTCTTATAGTATTTATCTACAAGTTTTTGAGGAGTAATATTCTGTTTTTCTGCCTCAAGAGATATAAGGACTCCATGTTCATCTGTCCCAGATATGTGTATTACTTCTTCTCCTTTAAGTTTTTTATATCTGGTATAAATGTCCGCCGGTAGATAGCAACCTGCAAGATGTCCTATATGTATAGGACCATTTGCATAAGGAAGAGCAGATGTTACAAGTGTTCTCATTAAAATATGTAGCGGAAACCTTCAGGTTTCCATACCAGATGGAGGTCTAAAGACCTCCGCTACATTTTTTCCAACTCATCAAGAGATACTTTTTCTGTCTTTCCATTCTCGAATCGCACATTAACAAGGTCTTTAAATATCTCCCATGAGACCACAGTCCCGGTCCCATCAGAAGTCCTAACAGAACTCCCTATTTCCGGGAATTTCTTATTTGACTCTTTATAAAATTCTTTTTCATAATCAAGACAGCACATAAGCCTACCACAGATACCTGTGAGCCTGGATGAGCCAGAAGCAAGTTTCTGAAGTCTTATAAGAGAAAGTGTTATAGGTGCAAATTCCTTAAGAAATAAACTACAGCAAGTCCGTCTTCCACATACTCCATAAGCTCCAAACCTCTTTGCAAAATCTCTTGCTCCAATCTGTGTTAGTTCTATCCGCATGTTCAATTCTTTTCCAAGTTTCTTTATAAGAGATTTGAGCTCAATTCTTGTTTCTGCAAGAAAGTAGACTCTTGTTACCTTTCTATCAAATTGAATATGCACTTCAATTATCCTCATTGGAAGTCCTAAATCTTTTGCCATCTCCTTTATCATTACAGATACACTTTTTTCTTCTTCTTTTATCTCCCTATAATAATCCATATCTTCTGAAAGCGCAATTCTTATAATCCTCGTAGAAGGTTTGGCTTTTGCAAATAAGTTTACTACTTTACCTATATCTTCACCCTTTTCTACTCTACAAAGCACATAATCACCCACTTTTAAAGTCGGTAAAGCAGATGCAAATCTCTTTTTGGTTATCTCAAATTCAATTTCCGCAATCATACTGGTTAATTGGTTAATTAGTTAATTAGAAACCACTCACTACTCGCCACTCACCAATTATCATGGTAAGTTCTTTGCAAGAAAAGGAATACTAAGTTCCTTTTTTACATTCCTTCTAATTGCCTGATAAACATCTTCACACACTCTTATTCCTTTTCCTGAATCCTTTATCTCCTCTAAAGAAAGGTCAGAATTTCTTATCCTATCAAATAGTCCAATAGAGAAAAATAATGCATCTCTGTATATAGTTTCAAGCACCTGTATAAATTCCTCAAGTTCTGGATTGGAGGTGATTACTTCTTCCAGAAAATCTATCCTTTCTTTTATACTACTTCTCAAAAATAGTGGCATTCTTTTTCTTGAATTATCTTGATTCTCTAATATATTGAGTGCATTGCCAATACTCCCATTTGACAATGTTGAAACAAGTTCTAATTTCTCCTGCTCAATATCAGTATTAGAAGTAAGGAAAAACCTAATTTCATGCGTATGCAGCCTTCTAAATGGGACTTTCTGTGTCCTTGAGATGATTGTAGGAAATAGAAAATCCCGATTTTGTGTAATCAATATAAAAAGATGATTATCAGGTGGTTCTTCAAGAATTTTTAGAAAGGCATTACTGGACTCCTCTGTCATTTTTTCGGCTTCTGTTATAATAGTTACTTTATATTTACCATAAGCAGATTTATATGAAGTCCTCTGTTTGAGTTCTCGTATTGTATCTATTAATATTGACCCTTTTTCACCAGGTTTTATAACTTCCACATCTGGACTGATACCCTTTTCTATCATTACGCAGTTCTCACATTTGTCACAGGAATCAAACCTTTCTTGTTCACAATTTAACGTCTTTGCAAACATAGTGGCTGTGAGTATCTTGCCAACTCCATCAGGACCATAGAAAAGGTAAGCATTGGGAATTCTTGCCTTTTTCATTCCTCCTTTAAGCAGTCTTATTGCTATTTCTTGACCTATAATATCGTTAAAAGACATAACGCGAAGAGTAATGAGTTATGAGTAGTGGGTTGTGGGTAAGTAAGGATATGTTGTGAGTTATGTGTGGTGAGTAGTGGGTTTGGTTGTGAGCAGTGAGGATGTGGAAAATCCCCCACTACTCATCCCCACAACCTAACTCATAACTCAAAACTCACCCATACAACTCAATCTCACAACTCACCCATAAAACTCATTTCAGGTAGTTTAATGGGTTCACTGCTTTACCGTTTTTTCTTAACTCAAAGTGCAGAAGCGAACCCCTTATTGAACCTGTATCACCCACTTTCCCAATTATGGTACCAATTTCTACCTCTTCTCCTTTTAACACAAGTATTCTGGAAAGATGGGCATAAAGGGAGTGAAATCCATTTTTATGGTCAATGAGAACAATCTTGCCATAGCCCAGAAAATCATCTGCATATACAACTTCTCCATCTCCACAGGCTTTAACAGGCATCCCTGGTGGAGACTCTATATCTATGCCATTACTTATAAGTTTTGTTCCATACTCTGGACCCTGAACTGTGCCATAAGAAAGAATAATTCTTCCCTTAATTGGCCATACTATATTACCAAATTGCCCTGCTCCGGGATACTTCTTAAGCCCTGCTATTAATCCCTCTAATCTATTTCGGGATTCCTGTAACTCATTCAAAACCCTTGCCTTTAACTCCTTTTCTTCTTTTATTTTCTTAAGCAATTTATCTTTTGCCCTTTTTTCTGATTTTAGAGCGTGTTTTTCATCCTCTTGCTTTTTTCTTACACTATGCAGTTTATTAAGTTCGATTTCAAGGTTTGTCCTTTTGAAATCAAGGGATTGCCTCAAAGTTTCTATTTGCTTTACTTTCCTCTGATTAGCATCAAGTATATAATCTATATACCGTATATTTACAAGGTCAGGCTCAAAAACTTCAGATGAGGTAATCACCTCTTTATATAAGAGGACAAGTCTTTGCTCCATACTATTTTTCTCTGATTTAAGATTTAGATTAGCCTTGTCACTTCCTTGTGTTAAAATAGATATCCTTTGTTCAATCTCTTTTTCTTCTTGCTGTAATTTCTTAATATTCTTCTCTTTTCGCTCTATGCTTTTACTAACTGCTCTGAGTTTTTCTAATATTGAACTTTCCTCCTTTTTTAAGAGTTTTTTCTCCTGTTCAGTTTTAACTATATTTTCTTGCACAGATTGCAGTTCTTTTTCAAGCTCTACTTTTTCTTCACTATGTAAAATAAGAAATAATATCAGAAATAGGAATTTCATGTAGGGGTTTAATATATTAAACCTCTACTTTTTGTCAAGAGATAATTATCTCAAGAGATGATTATCTCAAGATTTAATTTGACATTTTTATTGAGTTGATATATAGTTTATCTTATGAAATCGGGATTTGTTTCAATACTGGGCAGGCCAAATGTGGGAAAGTCCACCATTCTTAATCAATTACTCCGAACAAAACTTGTTGCAGTAACCTCAAAACCACAGACCACAAGACATAAAATTATTGGAATACTTAATGAAGACTCCTGCCAGATTATCTTCCTGGATACTCCTGGCATATTCAAACCGTCTTATAGACTTCAGAAGATAATGGTAAAAAAAGCATATTCCTCAATAGATGATGCAGACTGCATCATACATATAGTTGAGCCATTTGAGTTTGAGGATGAAATTCTGAAAAATATAAAAAAACCTACAGTTCTTGTAATAAATAAAGTAGATTTGGTAAAGAAAAAAGAATTTGCACTTCCCTTAATAGATAGGTATAAGGAGTTTAAATTTGTGAAAGAAGTAATCACGAGCATTGCAAGTCAAGGGCTTGGCATAGAGGAGATAAAAGAGGCAGTAATTAAACTCCTGCCTGAAGGAGAGCGGTATTATCCAGAGGATATGTTATCTGACAGAAATGAGAGGTTCTTTGTCTCTGAGTTAATAAGAGAAGAGATATTTAATTCTTATGGAGAAGAGATACCTTATGCAAGTTCTGTAAGTATTGACGAGTTTAAAGAAAGAGAGCCCAAGCATTTTATCAGGGCAATAATCTATATTGAAAGAGGTTCCGAGAAGGCTATTCTTATTGGCAAAGATGGCAGAGCGCTCAAGAAAGTTGGTATGAATGCGAGAAAAAACATAGAAAACTTTTTGAATCACCCTGTATATCTTGAATTATGGGTAAAAGTAAGAGAAAAATGGAGAAGGAATCTGAATGATATAAAGGAATTTGGGTATGAAATATGAATCTGTTATCGGCATAGAGGTCCATGCTCAGCTTCTTACACGGACAAAACTCTTCTGTAGTTGTAGAGTAGACTGGCAGGCTCCTCCAAATACACTTACCTGTCCTGTTTGTCTTGGAATGCCCGGGACTTTACCCGTGCTCAATAAAAAAGCAGTAGAACTTGCAATTAAGACTGCTCTTGCCCTGAATTGTGAGATTAAAAACACCTCAGTATTTGCCCGTAAGAACTATTTTTATCCTGATTTGCCAAAGGGTTACCAGATAACCCAGTACGAGAAACCATTGGCAAGAAATGGATTTTTAGATGTGGATGGGAAAAGAATAAGAATAAGAAGAGTTCATCTGGAGGAGGATGCAGGTAAACTTATACATCTTAAAGATAAAACACTTATAGACTACAATAGATGTGGGACACCTCTTGTTGAGATAGTTACAGAACCTGATATAACCTCACCTAAAATGGCGCATTCTTATCTTTCGAAACTTCGGAGCATATTAAGATATTGCGATATATGTAACGGTGATATGGAAAAAGGGGCCTTGAGATGTGAACCAAACATTAGTATCTTAGTATCTTGGTATCCTGGTATCTCTGAAAAGACTAAGAAACTAAGAAACCAAGAAACCAAGAAACCAAAATTAGGGACAAAAACTGAAATAAAGAACCTAAATTCTTTAAAGGCAGTACAAAAGGGATTAGAATACGA
>JAUWAR010000055.1 GCA_030601965.1 bacterium
AATTCCCATTCATTTCAGACCCTGTTGCTGAAATAGTTAATACCACCCCAATAGGCAATGCTTTATCAATATTTTTTCCTGTAAGAAAGTATTCCCATATATCTTCATTTCGAGGTGATACCTCAAGCAAAGAGCCAAGCGCTATTGCCTTTCCTGCATCAATAACAGAGCCCCCTCCAACTGCTAAAATGAAGTCTATATCCTCTTGTTTGCATATTTCTATACCTTTTCTAACTGTCTCAAGTCTCGGATTTGACTCAACTCCTGAAAATTCTATATAATTTATATCTTTAATCTGACTGATAACCTCATCAAAAATACCATATCTTTTAACTGACCTACCACCTATAACTAACAAAATCTTTGAGCCATATTGTCTTACAAGCCCACCCAGATTTGCAATCTGTCCCTTACCAAAGTATATCTCCGTGGATAAACTAAGTTTGAAATTCCTCATTGGAGTTCTAAACCCTCTCTTTTACCAAATCGGGAATTTCTAATGGGCTTTGGGCTACAGGCACATCTGCTTTTTGGAACGCAGAAATTTTTGCCTCAGCAGTGCCTGTCCCTCCTGAAATAATAGCCCCTGCATGTCCCATCCTTTTCCCTGGTGGTGCTGCACGACCTGCAATAAATGCAACTACAGGCTTCTTCATATGTTCTTTGATATAATCAGCCGCAAGTTCCTCATCTGTGCCACCAATCTCTCCAATCAATACCACACCTTCTGTATCCTTATCCGCCTCAAAAAGAGGTAGTATATCAATAAATGACATCCCAATAATAGTATCCCCTCCAATTCCCAGACAGGTGGATTGTCCTAATCCTCCTTCTGTTAATTGACTTACAACCTCATAGGTGAGAGTACCACTTCTGGAAACCACACCAATGGGACCTGATTTGTGAATCCAACCTGGCATTATTCCGACCTTTGCTATCCCAGGAGTAATTACACCGGGACAATTAGGTCCTACAAGTCTCGTATCTGTTCCTTTCAAATAATTATATATCTTAAGCATCTCATTTACTGGAATCCCTTCTGTAATGCATACAATTAGTTTAATACCTGCATCTATCGCTTCATACATAGCGTCAGTGGCAAATTTGGCAGGCACATATATCACTGAGGTATTTGCACCTGTCTTATTCACTGCTTCATACATTGTATTGAATACTGGAACTTTGTGCACTTTCTGTCCTCCTTTACCAGGAGTAACACCGGCAACGACTTTTGTGCCATATTCCAGCATCAAATTAGTATGGAATGCACCATCCCTGCCTGTAATCCCCTGCACACACACCCTTGTCCCTTTATCTACCAAAATACTCATACTTCTTCTACCCAGCTTTAGCTGAGGGTCTTTTACCCTGCACTAAAGTGCGGTAGAATTATACTCATCTTGCTAATTCTATTGCCTTTTTAACCCCTTGTGTCATAGAGGCGGCAAAGTTTAAATTTGTATCTTTAAGCATCTCTTGTGCCTTTTCCTGATTGGTTCCAGTGAGTCTTACTACAATAGGATGTGGAACTTCCATAGAATTTAATGCAGAAATTATACCACTTGCTATGTCATCACATCTTGTGATACCACCAAATATATTAAATAAAATAGATTTTACCCTTTTATTTGTTAATATTATCTTCATTGCAGTTATGACCTTTTCTGGACTTGAACTTCCCCCAACATCTAAAAAGTTAGCAGGCTCACCTCCATATAACTTAATCATATCCATAGTAGTCATAGCCAATCCTGCACCATTTACAATACACGCAACATTACCATCAAGCCCAACATAACTGAGTCCAGCCTCCCGTGCGGCAAGCTCTAATGGGTCTTCAGCCTTAGGATCACGCAGTTTTGCCAATTCTTCTCTAAACAGACTATTATCATCAATATTAATCTTGGCATCACAGGCTAAAAGTTCTCCTTTGGAAGTTACTACAAGTGGATTAATCTCTGCCAATGAGCAGTTCATTTCTATAAATACTTGATAGAGTTTCTTGATAATCAAAATCACCTCTTTCCTCAACTCCGGGTCAGTAAAAAGTGGAGCAATTAATCTTTGTATTTGATAGTTTTCAAGTCCTATTAGAGGGTCAATATTTGCCTTATGAATCTTTTCAGGGGTCTGTTTTACCACTTGTTCAATGTCTATTCCACCTACTGGTGATGTCATTATAACTATCCTTTTTGATGCTCTATCAACTACTATCCCCACATAGTGTTCCTCTTTTATATCAAAATACTCAGCCACCATTATTTTTTCAACAGGTATGCCCTTAATTTCCATAGAGAGTATCTCTTTTGAAAGTTTCTCTGCCTCGTCTGGAGTCCGAGCAATTTTTATCCCACCAGCCTTACCTCTTCCACCAACTTGCACTTGTGCTTTAATTACTACAGGCTTCCCAATCTTATCTGCTATCTCTTTTGCCTCAAGAGGTGTATTACAAACCGCACCTCCCGGGGCAGGGATACCGTATTGAGTAAATATCTCCCTTGCCTGATATTCGTGAATCTTCATAATTTAAACACCCCTTCTGGTGATATATAATTCAAGTCAAATCTACAGACCTCTGGGTCTAATCCAAGTGCAATTGCTAACATCTGAGTGAAGTATAAAACAGGTATTTCCTCAAAATCAGGATATCGGGCCTTTACCTCTCTCTGCCTTGCATCTAAATTAAATTCACATAATGGGCAACTTGTGATAACTACATCTGCACCCATATCTTTGGCATATTTTAGTATGCTATATGCCTTATCTACTACAATATCTACCGCATTTACAGTCTGGTACGAACCACAACATTCGTTTTTATAAGGAAAATCAATGGGCTCTGCACCCAGAGTTTCAATAAAATTCTCTAAAATACAAGGGTTTTCAAGGTCATCAATCCCTGCCTCTTCAGGTCTTAAAAGCATACATCCATAATAAGGTGCAACTTTCAAACCCTCAAGAGGTCTTTTTACTTTTTCTTTTATTTTATCAAATCCTATCTCATCTCTTAAAACCTCAAGACTATGCAAGACCTCTACATCACCTTGATAATTTATCTCCTCTCTATCCATAAAATCATTTATTTTATCTCTATCTTCTTCACTGTTTCTTATTCTAATATTTGAACGTTTTAGGGTATTATAGCACATACTACAAAATGTAACCACTCTATTTTCGCCTTCTTCCTTTACCCTAATAAGGTTTCTTATAGGTGCAAGATGATGTATAAGGTCATCAGATGCAAGTGAATAGACAGTCCCACAACAAGTCCATCTCTTGAGTTCCTTAAGTTCAATCCCTAAATTTTCAAAAGACGCAATGGCAGAGGACTCAAAATTTTTTGCGGTAGTTTTTAAGGTACATCCCGGATAATAAGAAAGTCTCATTACCTTTTCTTTTAACTCTTAACTCTCAACTCTTGACTCTCAACTGTTTTTAGGCTGTAAGCTTACGAAAATTACTTACTAATGCTATTTGGGGCAACTCTACAACCTCTTCCTTTGGTATTTTAAGTGGCTCAATCTGGTCAATATTTTGTCGTAGTACTATCTGTCTTGCTGATTCCATTACTTTAGCTAAATCAATTCCTTTTGGACACCTGACAGAACAGGCAAAACAGGAGGCACAAAGCCAGATGGTTTTGCAGTTCAGGACTTCCTCTTTTCTACCAAGTTGTGCCAGTCTAATAACCTGATTAGGGAGAAGGTCCATAAATGGAGCACTTGGACATCCAGCAGAGCATTTACCACACTGATAGCAGCCCAAGAGATTCTGTTCAGAAAGTTCTTCTATTTTTCGGACAAATTCATTCCTTATTTCACCTTTTATTTTTATTCTCATCGGTTATCTTAAGCCAAAAAATAGTTTTTTAAAATAGTTCTGTCAAGGAAAAGTTATTTAATATATTGACATTTTGGTAGTTAGAATTTGTAATTTATTTGGCATTCGGATTTTAATACTCAATCCCCTTCCTTGCTTCTATACCCTTTTGATAATGGTGTTTTATCTCTTTCATCTCAGTTACAAGGTCTGCAATTTCAATGAGTTTCTGTGGAGCATATCTACCTGTTAGTATGAGTTCTACAGACTCAGGTTTAGACTTTAGTAACTCAATGACCTCTTTTAAAGATACTAAATTATAATCTATAGCCACATTTATTTCGTCAAGAATAACCATATCATAGTCTTTACTTAATATAATCTCTTTTACACGGTTAAATCCTTTTTTTGCAAGTTGAAGGTCTTCTCCTGACGGGTTATCCTTATTAACAAAACTTGGTAACCCATACTGCTCTATTGTGAATAAAGGTAGATTCTTTACAGCCACAAGTTCTCCATAATTAATCTTCCCTTTCATAAACTGAACCATAATTACTTTAAGTTTATGCCCCACTGCCCGTATGCCCTGTCCTATAGCCGCAGTAGTCTTGCCCTTACCATCACCAGTATAAATTTGCACAGTTCCCTTTGTTCGGATTTCGGATTCCTGCCTGCCGGTAGGCACGGTCGGATTTCGGATTTGTCTTTTCATATACATTCTCCTGCAATAATCTTCTTTATAGTGCCATTTTTAACTCGTAGCAGTAAAGCACCATCCTCATCTATATCCATTATTTCACCTTTAGTACTTTTACCTGGAGTTTTTACCTCTATGGTTTTTCCCATTACAGCAGATAGACTTCTCCACTGTTCTAATAATTCTGAAACCCTTCCCTCTCTCATAACATTATAGTCTGCTTCTATCTTTCCAAGCAATACCTCAATCAATTCTCCTTTTGATATGTCTCTTTTTAATTCCTGTCTTATGGTAGTGGAGCGTTCTCTAAACTCCTCTGGCAGACAATCAAGAGATATATTTGCATTTATTCCTATACCTACAATAGTATATTCTTGTCCTTGTTCTGTTAGAATACCTGCTATCTTTTTTCCTTTAACAAGTATATCATTGGGCCACTTTGTTCTGGCATCCAGTCCATACCTCCGGATAGTCTTACAAACAGATAGACCAACTATGAGCGTAATTACAGGAGTCTCCTGTTCCAGAATAATAGATATGTACATACCACCTAAGGGAGAGAACCAGTTCCTTTCTAACCTCCCTTTACCTTTTGTCTGTTTATCTGCAATTATTACTGTGCCAGGCTCAGCTATCTTTTTCGCATATTCATTAGTAGAATCAAGTTCTTCAAAGTGATAAATCTTCACTCTATCTTTTTAAATATCATTGAGACTATTGTTATGTCAGAACCACCCATTGATACCATCAACCCATACGGACTGGCAGAATCCATTGCTATCTGGCAATCACTGGCTTTTCCTGTAAGCTGATGGACCAGATCAACAGCTTGTCTTACTCCTGATGCTCCTACAGGATGTCCATATCCTATAAGTCCTCCAGTAGTATTAGTAGGGATCTCTCCATCAATTTTCGTTTTACCTGCACTCACAAAATCTGCCCCTTCACCATATCCTGCGAAGCCAGTAGCTTCCATCATAAGCAATCCAGCAATTGAAAAACAGTCATGCACCTCCAATACGCCAATGTCTTTTGGCGAAAGTCCTGCTCGCTCATAAGCTAAACTTGCTGCTTTCTGAGAAGCAACTAACTTTGTCAAATCTGGTTGTGGATTAGTAATGTCATCTTCACATTGCCCCCATGATACTACTTCTACTGCATCTTTTTTTTCTACTCCAAGTTTCTTGAGCCCCTCTTCTGATGCAAAAATGAGCGCACACCCTGCATCAGAGACCTTTGAACAATCATATACATTTATATGTTCACAAAATACCTTTGGATTAGGAGGCGTCATACCAGTCGCAAATAAATCACTGATTGAGTTATGATATTCTTGGGCTTTTGGATTTCTGCGTGCATTCTCAATTGCTTGAACATACCAATGTGCCATACCTTCTCTTACTTTCTCTTTACCAAACTTCTCAAAGCAGGCTCCAGCCCTGTCTGAAAATTGACCAGGAAAAAAGTGTGCATGGCCCTTTTTTCTATCTTTATACCAACCCGCACCTGCAAGATAATCTGCACCATAAACTGCCTTCACAGTTGTCTGAACCTCAAAACCTACTACAAGGACAGCATCAGCAACATCTGCAAGTATAGTCTTACAAGCTACAGCAAGCCCAAGTCCTCCTGAATCACAGGCACCTTCGGTTCCTGTGGCTGGCTTATATCTAAACGAGGGATGAATCATTGGGAAAAATCCAGGTCGATTTCCCTGACGGTTATACCTTGCCATCATAAAGTTTGTCATAACTCCCTCATCAATAGCCTCAGGATTTTTTACTTGAGCAAGTGCACCTCGTCCTGCTTCTTTTATATAATGTTCAATCCCGGGTCTTGGCTCCTTGGGTTTAAATTCTTTTCTCCCCTGCCCAAGTGAGACCGTATTATAACCTGCTGTTGCATAAATAGGCTTTCTCAAAAAACTCATCTCTCCTCCTTTCTTACACATACTCATTTATCGGCCCATAAACCCAATAAAATCCATTTGTTAACACACTATTCACATCCTCGTATGAGTTCGCAACACCCTCTTTAACTAAATCTTCACCTATCTTTTTAGTCTCTGCAAGATAAGATAGTGCCAATTCTGCTCCAAGAGTCTTTGTTCCTTTTAGACTTGCAAAATAATCTGAGAGTTTTTCTTCCTTAGTCGGTTCTGTAAGAAGTGCCTTCCAAGGCTTAAAGTTATCAGGAAGTGCACCGATTTTAGTATCTAAATCTTTATTAATAGGAACATACTCCTTTTTTTCTGCATCATATATTCCCACTGGTCTATTCTTCTCATATTTCAAAAAGCCATCTTTTTGTGAACCATCTGGCCTCTGCCCACCTAATACTTTTTGCTCAATCATTGAATTAACGAGGCTATGGCGCAGTGTTTCATCACCAAGATGTTTTCTCATTACCTTTAAAATAGAATCAAAGACATCAATTCCAACATAGTCAATAAGTTGAAAAATACCCATTGGTCTGACAAGAAAATCCTGACTTATGCGGTTCATAATATAGATAGCACCAGCAAGTGAATAGTTATCCTTTAGTCTTTCAATCTCATTGAGAGCATATAAACCATCTCTTGTAAAATGACCATTACCAATGAACCCAGCAACATCATTTGCAGGTACAAGTTTCTTGCGAAGCCTCTTGCCAAGTTCTAAAGCAATATCACTCAGTTCTTTCTGGATTGTCGTTGGTGTAATCACTTCTACAAGTTTCTGCACAATCGGTGGATTGTAAAAATGATACCCTATTATCCTGCCATCAAGTCCTGCCTCTTGGTCAAGAAAACCAATGGGTATAGAAGAAGTATTCGTAAGGAAAAAGGTTTCTTTTCCACACACTTCATCCAGAGATTTAAGTACCTTGATTTTAATATCTTCGTTTTCTGCGATTGCCTCAAAAATCAGCTTGGAGTTTTTAGCCATTCCCAGTTCTGTTCCACATCTTATAACACTAAAAGTGTCGTCAACAAAGGCATTTATAATTTCAATATTTTCAACAAGGTCTTTTCTCTCCTCATACATCTCTCTTAAAAAAACAATAGATTTTTCAGCAACCCTGATTATCTGGGCTTTCATATAACCAGACAGACCATCAAGTGCTTGCTCACTAATATCAATAAGATTTAACCTGTAAATCTTATCCTTGTTTTTTTTCTTAAGTTTTGCCATTTCCTGCGCTATAAGCACAGCGATTCCACTACCCATTTTACCAGCAGCACCAATTACTGATACATTCTCAAATCTTTCATCAAGATTCATAATTCCCCCAGTTTGGTTTGCGTTTTTCTAAAAATGCGTTTATTCCCTCTTTAACTTCCGTCGTTGAAAAACAGACCCCGAATGCCTCGCTTCCTTCCTCCCCTCTATTTATAACTGTCTTGGCAAGTTTAAGTGCAGTGGGTCCCATCCCCAACATCTTTGTTGCAAGTTTTTTCGCCTCATCCATAAGTTCCTCAGGAGCCACAACTTTATTTACAAGTCCAATCCTTAATGCCTCTTGAGCATCAATTGTATCTCCTGTAAATATGAGTTCTTTTGCTTTCCCAATTCCCAAAAGCCTTGCCATCCTCTGTGTTCCTGCCCATCCTGGAATAAT
>JAUWAR010000112.1 GCA_030601965.1 bacterium
AAGCACGAGTATATAATGTTTTTTCAGAAAAGATAGAAAATGGATTTACTTGAACAACAAAAAATAGAAATAAAAAGATTGAATAATTCTAAAAAAATCAGAAGAGTTTTGCGTGAGGAACTGGAGGTTGAACCGAACGAGTGGTATTTGAGCAATCCCGATAATTTTAAAGAGAATATTTTTTATCATTATGTAAATTCATTACATGACCAAAGACAAATTTTGAAGAACGGATTTGATATAGATAAAGTAAAGAAAGAAAATCAAGGGATAGGCAAAGGGTTATATTTAGGTAGAGATAAAGAAACATTGATGAAATTTTATGATACGAATCTTATCGGTGATGAAAATTGCATTATTACTATCAAAGGGAAATTTAATTTTCTAAGTTTATTATCAGAAGCAAAACTACAGAAATTTCTTAAAAAAGCAAGAAAAATATTTCCTGATGAACCTGACTTTATAGAAAAATACACCACAAAATTAGGATACGATGGTATTAGATATTATGATCCTTTGGCCACAGGCGAAGAGTTTATTCTACTTGATTTATCAGCGATAACTATAAATGGAGGGAGTACATGCCGTTGCTAAGTAAAAAGCAAGTTTTGAATTTGAAACTTAGCTCGATTCCTGTGGATAAACTAAGAGAATTAGCATTAAAGTTAGGAGTAGATAAGAGAGGTTCAGGAGCAGACATTGTCAAAAAGTTGTTAGGTTGCTCAGACACAGGGGAAGTGGTAGATTATTTTATAAAACAGAACTATACCAAACAGATTGAAACACGCAGATCAATTATTTCCGATAACGAGTTAAAGAAAGAACTTGGGAAGGTAAAAAGCTTTTCTTGGGGTGTGGTTCAGGGCCAATTGGATCAAAAGATTCAGACTGAATATGTAAGAAAGTTTGTCAGATATAAGGATTTACTGAACAGTGTTAAGGTCAAACTTCACGATGATATAACCAATTATGTGATTTGCACATGGTTTAACCATTGGACAACAGTATTGATTGAGGAACATATAAGTATTCATTCTAAGGTAATTCCCACCCTCAAAAATATAAAAGGAGTTGATATTTTCTTTCAGGGACAGCCATTCGACTTAAAAGTAACTTATTTACCGCGTGATTATGAACCGAGTTATGCGACAGAAACCCCGAAAGATTTAGCAATCTGGATGTATGAAAATCAAGGAGCTCAGAGATTTGGTGCAGATAACCGTTTGTTCGTGGTCTTATTAGACAAAGATAATCCTGAAAAGAGTTGGGAATTAAAAAGGAATTTTAGTCTTGTTTTCGAGAAGATTGATAGATTTTTTGATAGAGAAATGGTTTCTGAAAATGACGAGATTAGCTTCACTTTTGGCAGAGAGACTTATACAGCGGTTTCAAAAGTTTTGATAATTACAAAATGAACGCCATTGATTCATCTGCCAGAAATCATATTAGACAAGGAGATGGAGAACTAAGAAAACACTTTTGTTACATCTGACTCCATTGTTCGTTATGAATAAATGCTTTCTGGCTTATTTTGATATATTGGGATATGGTAATAGGATAGGAAAAAAACGAGTTACCGGTGAATATAACATCCATAAAAAATTTGTTGATCGGGCTAAGTTTAGCTATGAAAAGATTAATAATGAAATATCCAGCGAAAAAATATCATATATTCATTTTTCTGATACTCATGTCTTTTACACGGCGGATAATTCTGAATATTCATTCGGTTCAATAGTGTTAAGTTCATTGCGTTTCATGATACTTTCTGCAATAAGTCCTATTCCATATCTTCCAGTACGAGGATCAATCTGTTACGGTAATTTCATAGCGGATAAAGAGAATAATATATATGTAGGAAAAGCATTAAGGGAAGCTTATGATTTGGAAAGAAAGCAGGATTGGTTGGGATGTTGTTTGTCGCATAAGTGTATCGAAAAAGCCAAGAACTTTGGAGTTTTTGCGCAATTTAAAGAAAAAGGACTTTTAGTTGAATATCAGGTCCCTTTGAAAAAGAGAAGGAATTACTTATCTTACACGATTAATATGGAATCATTTGTAAGAGTTTTCGGGAAAGAATCCAAGGAGATGCCAATAACAAATCCAAAATTTTGGGAAAACATTTTCATAAATAAAGGACTAAATAATTCAGATCGGATAAAGTTAAAAAAAGAGGACAAACTAAAATTAGAAAATACAAAGAAGTTTTATAATTATATAGAAAAAATACAGAATCAGTTTGGAGAGTAAGAAAAATCAAAATGGAAATGGGCATGGAAACAATTTTTTCTATATCTTATAATTTTATAACAATGCATAATGTTTGAGGATTTAAAGGAGAAAGTTAGACAATGGCTTAAGCCTCTTACCCTGTTCTTTAAAAAGTTTCATCCAAATTTCTTGACAGTTTTTGGTTTTCTGATAACCTGTGTATCAGGAGTTTTTTATGCAAAGGGAATATTCTGGCTTGGTGGTGTAATCCTACTTTTAGGTGGAATATTTGATGTCCTTGATGGTGAGGTTGCAAAACTTGGTAATAAAGGCTCAAAATTTGGTGCATTTCTTGATAGTACACTTGATAGATACTCGGACTTTGTAGTGCTCTTTGGAATGTTTTTGTTTTATAGTAGGAGTCTGATTAATCAAACCCCTACACCAGTAATTCTTGTGATTTTAACTATTGTTGGCTCATATATGGTAAGTTATACTCGTGCAAGGGCAGAGGGGCTTGGTATTGAATGTAAAGTAGGTTTTGGGGAAAGGGCAATAAGAATTCCTATAATTATAATTGGTAGTTTCTTTGGATATAAGATATTCATATATTTTCTATGGCTACTTGCAATATTAACAAACTTGACAGCATTTCAAAGGATGTGTTATGTATGGAAAAAAACAGGAGGAAAAAATGGCTAAAATAAGAGTGGGAATAATAGGTGTTGGGAATTGTGCATCAAGCCTTGTTCAAGGAGTCCTTTATTATAAAAATGCAAAAGAGAATCAAAGAATTCCTGGAATTATGCATACAAGGTTTGGACCTTATCATATAGGGGATATTGAATTTTCCTGTGCATTTGATATTGATAGAAATAAGGTTGGTAAGGATATTGCAGAGGCTATTTACACCACACCAAATAATACTTATAAGTTCTGTGATGTTCCGAAAATGGAGAAACCTGTGTTAAGAGGAATGACTCACGATGGCATTGGAAAATACCTTGCGCCTATCATAAAAAAGGCACCGGGTCCAACCTGTGATGTGGTAAGGGTTCTAAAAGAGACAAAGACAGATGTGGTCATAAATTATTTACCTGTTGGTTCAGAAGAGGCGACCAAGTGGTATATTGAGCAGTGTTTGCAGGCAAAGGTCAGTTTTATAAATTGCATACCTGTATTTATTGCCAATCAGAAATACTGGCAACATAGATTTGAAGATGTAGGGGTTTCAGTCATAGGTGATGATATAAAATCTCAGGTGGGTGCAACAATCACACACAGGGTTCTTACGAATCTATTCAATGACAGGGGTGTAAGACTTGAAAGAACCTATCAACTTAATGTTGGAGGGAATACAGATTTCTTGAATATGCTTGAAAGGGAGAGATTGAATTCAAAGAAGATATCTAAGACACAGGCTGTTTCATCCCAGATTCCCTATAAGATGGAGGATAAGAATATCCATATTGGACCTTCGGATTATATCCCCTGGTTAGAAGACAGAAAGTTTGCCTATATAAAGATGGAGGGAAAGACATTTGGTGATGTTCCCTTAAATCTTGAACTCAAACTTGAGGTATGGGATTCACCGAATTCTGCAGGGGTTGTGATAGATGCCATCCGTGCCTGTAAGATAGGTATGGAGGCAGGTCTAAAGGGTGCTTTAATTGAACCATCAAGTTATTTTATGAAATCACCACCTGTTCAGTTTTCTGATGATGTAGCAAGGGAGAAGGTAG
>JAUWAR010000147.1 GCA_030601965.1 bacterium
GTAAAGGTGGTAAAAAGATTAATAAATAAATCCTTCCAAACCAAGACTATCTAAAAGAGCGCTTCCTTTTTCTTTCCCAAGCACAAAAATCCCCGTAGCAAGTCCATCTGCTTCCATAGCAGTCTTTACTATTATAGTTACACTCATACTCCGACTTGTCGGAATTGGATAGCCGGTTCGTGGGTCCAAAATATGATGGTACCTTACCCCATCTTTTATAAAATATTTTTCATAATCTCCAGAGCTCGCAACTGCTTGATTCTTTAGTTTAATAGTCTTTATAACTCCAGTTTTTCTTGGGTCTTTTATACCAATATTAAACACCCTATCGCCAAATACCCTTATATCTCCACCAGCATTTACAAGTCCCTTTTTAATACCTTCCTTTTTTAAGACCTCAACTGCCTTATCCGCAGCATAACCTTTTGCAATGCCAGAGAGGTCTATTTGCATATTATCTCTCTTGAATTTTACCACAGGCTGGAAGCCTGTGCTACCAGTTTCTATTTTAATATTTTTGTAATTGACCAGGGGTAGTACTTTTTTTATTTCCTCTTCAGTTGGGATATATTCCTTCTTGAAACCCTTCCAGAGTTTAACAAGTGGTCTTATAGTAATGTCAAATGCACCATTTGTAATATTACCGATTCTTATGCCTTGTTTTATGATTTCTATAACTTCATCAGAAAGTATAACCCCCTCTCCCCTATTTATTCTTCCAATATCTCCTGTACCTTCAACATAAGCAAGACTGTCTATTTTTTCCATCACAGAGAATGCCTTATCAATTGCATTAGTTGGTTTTATCCTTGCATAAACTTTAATAGTGCATTCTGTGCCCATAATGCGTCTTGATTCAGAGAATTCTTGCTCTCTTAGGTAATATAATGCTGTGAGGATAACAACAATAAAAATCCCTATTATCCAACTGGTCTTTCTCATGTTATGATACAGAGGAATGATTATATCAGGAGGTGATAATCTCAAGCAAGAGCCTTGCGGAAAGCACTAAATCCTCTATTTTTATAAATTCCTCTTTTGTGTGGACTTTACTCATCCCTGTTCCAAGTATTACAGTCTTTATTCCCTTTTTATTAAAGATATTAGCATCACTCCCTCCACCACCTTTTTTAGTTTCTATTGAGAACCCAAGCCTATTACCAACCTTAACAACTCTTTTCACAACCTCATCATCATCAGGAATGTGAAAACTGTTATATTCACGTCTTATCTCTTCTTCCACTTTTGGAGAAACAACCTTCCCATCTATCTCTTTTGAAAAATCGGACGCAGTCTCCTTAAATATTCTTATTATCTCATCTGTCTTGTCTTTTAATTTCCTCTCGTTATGAGACCTTACTTCTCCTTCTGCCTCTGCATAACCTGCAACGATATTTGTTGCATTCCCTCCTTTTATAACGCCAATATTAGCAGTAGTCTCGTCATCTATTTTTCCAAGTCTTTGCTTTGAAATAGCCTTTGATAAAATCTCTATAGCGGAGATGCCTTGGTCTGGCGATGTTCCTGCATGTGCCTCTTTACCATAAATCTTGATATGTATCTTATTATGCGAAGGAGCCTGAGTAATTATAAGATTTGTACTATCAAGTGAATAACCAAACTTTGCATCAATAAGAGAAAAATCAAGGTTCTTTGCACCAACAAGACCAATCTCTTCTGATACTGTAAATACAATATCAAGAGGAGGACTATTTTGTTGGGTATGAGATTGCTTCGTCGCTTCGCTCCTCGCAATGACAAATGAGGGTGCTCCTCGCAATGACATCAAAACTTCAAGAATCACAGCAACACCAGACTTGTCATCTCCTCCCAGTATAGTCTTGCCGTCACTTTTTATTATGTTGCCTTCTATAATTGGTTTAATTCCCTCGCAAGGGGTAACTGTATCAAGATGTGCGTTTAACAATATGGTAGGTAATAGAGATTCTTCACTTCGTTCAGAATGACAAATAGCAGAAAATTTTCCAATCACATTGCCAAATTTATCAATAGATACTTTTCCACCAAGGTCCTTAAGTTTATCACTTACTACCTGTGTTATTTTCTTTTCTTTGCCCGAAGGACTATCAATTTTTACAAGTTCAAGAAACTCCTGGATGAGTCTTTTTTCGTTAATCATATTATTTCAGTGTTCCAATAGTCTTTTCTACTTCTGTCAGAATTTCACCAGACTTAACGACAGTAGTCAGGTTATTGATATCATCAAATAAAGGTCTGTCTTCTTCCAGATGCTTGACACACTTCCTAATAACATCATAAGCAGTCTGAACTCCCTTACCTGGTTTTAATGGCTTTCGGAAATCAAGTGCTTGGGCACCAGCTATCAATTCAACAGCAAGAACTGCATTAGCATTCTCTATGATTTGTCTTGTCTTTATGGCTGTTGTCATTGCCATGCTCACAAAGTCCT
>JAUWAR010000066.1 GCA_030601965.1 bacterium
AATCAATGAGTGATAAACACTGCAAGCCTTTAAATTTCATTCAAGGTCTTTATAATCTTTTTGCAATGACTACTTCTGCCTTTTTTGTCTCTACTTTGTTAGAACTTTTATCCTCTGCTTGTAGATAAACAATATAAATACCCATAGGCAGAATATTACCTTTATCGTTTTTCCCATTCCAGATAGTCCTTAAACTTGAACCTGATAAATCTCCGTCCATAAGTTTCCTTACCCTTCTACCTCTTCTATCATAGATGTAAATCTTGATATACGCTTCGTTATAGGGAAGTTTATAAGATATATATGTTACTTTGTTTTCAGGTTCATTTGGTGAAAAAGGATTTGGAGAAATATCAAGAGATAATGTTTGTTTTATAGTAAAGGAGTCTATATAAGTTATCTTCCCTGCTGAAATTGTCCAGGGGGCAGAAGTTTCTGTATAGCCAGTAATTGATTCACCCTCCCTACTTGTAAAAGAGAGCGAAGATATTGTTCCAGTAGGAACTGCAACCCGAAATTGTCCTAAATTTAGAGGATAACTTTCATTGATTTGATTATCTTCTGTTATATAAGTTCCAACCACTTCTGAATCACTTTTTGCAAGAACTACACTGTTTTCAAGTGGACTATCAAGATTTGGATTAGAAAATATAGTCCCAACAAGCCATCCTCCTTCAGTAGTCATATCAAGGATTTTAAAATCAGGGTAATCAATCTGTGTATCCCATTCTTCTTTACCATTTCTGATTTTATATTTTATATAATAATTATTACTCAACGGTTCTTTATGTATGCGAAGAAAAGCCCATCCAATACGAGTAGATGCTGTATCTTGAGAAAAAGGTTGATACCCGGTCCAGCCATATTTCCATTCCATCTCCTCAGACTCCCATATCTGTGAGATTGCAGAATTTTGGTCCTTATCGAATACCCATAAACAAAATTCATACTCTGTATCAGGAGGCAACTCAGATGCCTTGACTTTCACAACAAATGGTGTAGAGTCATTAGCCGCATTTGGAAGTATTTCAATGCCTCCTGTAACAGAAACAAGTGATATGAGAAGAATATGGCAAATCATTAACTTGTTTTCAACTCTAAACTCTTAACTTCATATATGCTTGTTTTGCCGCTTCTTTTTCTGCCTCTTGTTTTGAATAGCCTCTACCTTTTCCATACAATTTATCTCCAATCCACAGTTCTATCTCAAATATTCTGTTATGAGGCGGACCTTGTTCAGATACTACCTTATAAATAGGATAAACCCCATACCCTTTTAGACACTGCTCCTGGAGCAGACTTTTATGGTCCCTTTCTTTTAAAATCTTACCTGCCTCTTTGAGGAGTGTCTTTTTGATGAAATGTTCGGTTTTTTCAATTCCCTGGTCAAGGTAGATTGCCGCTATCAGTGCTTCGTATGCTCCAGCAAGGATAGATTCATTTGCTTTCACCCCTTTGGCAAGTAGAATGTATTTATCTATATGAATTCCTTTGGCAATGCGTGCAAGTGCACTACCTGCGACTAATTTAGATTTTGCCTTTGTAAGATACCCCTCATTCTCTTCTGAATTTAAGAAAAGATACTTACTTACTATGAAACTTAATATCGTATCTCCGAGAAACTCCAAAGTCTCGTTTGAATTAGATATCACTGAGCTATGGGTAAGAGATTTTTCAAGAAGTGAAGTATCAGTAAAAACAATGCTGAACTTACTCTGGAACTCTTGTAGGAGGGACATTCCTGTCCCGATATCTTCCTTTTGTGGCATTCAAAACTTCCGAATAGCTAATGTTATATTGTGTCCACCAAACCCAAATGAGTTTGAGAGAGCTGCTCTAACTTCTATTTTTCTGGATGTATGTGCAGTGTAATCAAGGTCACATTCTGGGTCAGGATTGTCAAGATTTCTCGTGGGGTGTATGATTCCCTGTTTTACAGAGAGGACTGTGGCAATAAACTCCACACCGCCCGTAGCACCTAAAAGGTGGCCTATCATAGACTTTGTTGATGATATAGATACTCTTTTCGCATATTTTCCAAAAGTTTTTTTAATTGCATTAGTTTCTGCTCTGTCATTAAGTTGAGTGGATGTTCCGTGTGCGTTAATATAATCAATCTCATTGCAAGAGAGATTCCCCTGCTCCATTGCCAGTTTCATAGCTCTTGCAGGTTGTTCTCCAAGAGGGTCAGGTGCAGTGATATGATAGGCATCACAGGTCATACCACATCCTACCATTTCACAGTAAATAGGGGCATTTCTGGCAAGGGCATGCTCTAACTCTTCTAAAATACATACTCCTGCTCCCTCTCCTACTATAAATCCATCTCTATCCCTGGCAAATGGTCTTGATGACTTTTCTGGCTCATCGTTTCTTGTTGAGAGTGCTTTCATATTAGAGAACCCTGCTACACAGAGTGGAGTTATAGGGGCTTCAGATCCTCCTGCAATCATAATATCGGCATCTCCGGTCTTTATTATTCTATATGCCTCACCAATTGCATGAGCCCCTGAGGCACAGGCAGATACTATCGCAAAGTTTGGACCCTTTGCACCCACTCTTATCGCAACCTCACCAGATGCCATATTTATTACCATCATCGGAACAAATAAAGGACTTACTCTTCTTGGGGAGACTGCGAGTTTTTTGAATTCAGTTTCCCAGGTCTCTATACCTCCTATTCCAGATGCTATTATAACACCAATTTTTGTAGGGTCCTCTTTCTCTAAGTATAGTTTTGTATCTGCTATAGCATCCAGAGATGCCGCTATAGCGAACTGGACAAATCTATCTGTTCTGCGAATTTCCTTTGGAGAAAGGTATTTAGATGGGTCAAAGTCCTGAATCTCAGCCGCAATCTTCACAGAAAAATCATCTGTATTAAATCTTGTAATTTTTCCTACCCCATTTTTCCCTTTTAGTGCCGCTGTCCAGAATTCATCCTTAGATAGCCCAATGGGTGTTATTGCACCCAACCCTGTAATTACAATTCTCCTCTCCATATCTAAAAAGAATCAAAATATCAAAAGATCTTTCGATTTTTGGATCTTTTAATCTTTGGATTTTATTTTTTCTTCTATATATTTTATTGATGCACCGACCGTAGTGAGTTTTTCTGCCTCTTCATCAGGAACTTCTATACCAAACTTTTCCTCAAGTGCCATAACGATTTCCACAGTGTCTAATGAATCTGCTCCAAGGTCTTCTATAAACCGCGCATCATCTGTGATTTGTTTCTCTTCAACACCTAACTTCTCTATAATTATATTTCTTACATCATCTTGTACTGACATATTCCCCTCCTTATCGTTATGATTGGCTAATTGATGAGTGCTAATGAGTGTCAATTAACTAATTAACCATTTAACCAAATTATTGTCAAGATTTTTTTTCTTGACTTTTTTAATATTAGGCTATAAATTTTTTTTAAATGACAAAATCTATATTAATAACAGGTGTCGGAGGACAAGGGATACTACTTGCAGGGGATATTATTGCTCAAACTGCTATGGAATCAGGTTATGATGTTAAAAAAAGTGAAATCCATGGAATGGCACAAAGAGGGGGGTCAGTTGTCTCCGCTGTTAGATACGGAGATAAAGTTTATTCTCCACTCATCAGTAAGGGTGAAGCAGATATTATTCTCGCATTTGAGAAATTAGAGGCACTAAGAGTGCTTCCCTATCTTAAAAGAAGTGGAGAGTATATTGTGAATGATTATGAGTTTCCACCTTTGTCAGTGGTAATGGATGAGGAACAATATCCAGATAATACTACACAAAGATTAAAAGAAGTTGCCGGAAATGTATCAGTAGTAAAAGGCATAGAACTTGCAAAAAAGACAGGAAATATTAGAACTACTAATATGGTTCTTGTAGGAGCTCTTGCGACCAGACTTGGTTTTCGGGGCGAAAAATGTCTCTCTGTAATTGAGAAAAGGGTTCCGAGAAAGACCCTTGAAGCAAATAGGACTGCTTTTCTCTTGGGGTTCTCCACCTAATCTTTTCGTGCATATTAGATGGAACAAGCCCTTTTATTATCATGAGTTCTTTTAACACAAGTGGGCCAATTTTTGATTCCTTTAAGACCTGTTGCCCTTTTGGGAATGCCGAAACACTGAGAGAAATGAGACCACAGATAATGCTCCCTATGAGAAGTCCAATCATACCTCCAACAAGTTTATCTATCCACCTAAGATGTATAAATTTTATTATTTTCTTTACGATAATACCAATCAGGTTTATAAGAATTGCAATGAGAAGAAATAGAATAATAAATGCAACAACATTAGAGACTTCAGGGTTCCATGGCAATGTATATGCAAGGGCTTTAAAAGTTCTTGAGGCAATAACAATACCTATGATAATGCCTGCCATTCCAAACACTGCCTGGAGTAATCCTTTTAGAAGTCCATAAACAGTGCATACTGTGATTACTACTATGAGAATAATATCAAACATGGTCTATAGTCTATGGTTTACAGTCTATCAACTATACACTATCAACTATCTTGTTGTCAAGAAAAAATGGAGGTAAAAAATGGAGAAATTACAATATTCTGATATTCTGATTTCTGAAACCAGAAAAGAGATGGTGGATAAGTTAGAGAGATTTACAAGGGCTCATCCAACAGATATGCTTGCGTATTTAAAACTTGGTGATTTAGAAAGAGAAAATGGTTCCTCAAAGGTTGCAACAAGGCTTCATAAGACTCTACTTGCAAATCCATCAACTTCTCCTGAAATCAGAAGACGGATATACAGAAGTATCATAAGAGATTATATTTCTATTCCTGATTATGAGTCTACAATCTCATTTTGTAAGGAATTGGAAAAAATAGCCAGAGATGATGTTTCATCTTTACAACTTATAGATGAGGTATATGAAGATAACCAACTCTGGAATGAGGCTTTGCAAATTAGACAAAGGATACTCAAATTAAAAGACGCGACAGACAACACAACCCTTGGTATTCTTCATTCTTTTATAGGTAAGGAGCTTTTAAAACAAGGAAAGGGAAATGAGGGGTTAAAGCACCTGAAACAATCACTGAAATTAGATGAACTCTGTGTTACAGGTATGCTTTTTCTGGCAGAATATTATTATGGGAAAAACCGGGACAAGGAGGCTATAAGTCTGTTTATGAAAATCCTCAAAGAGATGCCCGGATATAGCACTCCTGTATTTGAGAGACTTGAAAAACTCTTATATGAAAAAGGAAGGTTCTCAGAGATGGTAACCATATACGAAAATTTCTTGAATGACCATCCAGACCATTCTCCGACTCTTCTGAGCCTTGCACTTTTATACAAGAAGAGGGGCGACGATGCTCAGGCGGTTGACTTTTTGAAGAGAGTATTGGAACTTGATAGCAAAAATATAGAGGCTATAAAAGAGCTCGTTCAATTATATCTTGTCTCCAAGGATTCCCCCAGGGCGACGGAATTAATAGACCAACTTCTTCATATTCTCAAGCCCACAACGGGATTCAGGTGTGAAAACTGCGGGCATAGGTTTAAAGACTTCCTGTTCAGGTGTCCCAACTGCAAGAAGTGGATGACAATAAAATAAAAGAGACTTTTGCAATTCAGATAATTTTGAATCCGTAGCCCAATCCATCTCGTTTCTATAAAAATCCAAAATGTAACCTGAAGACTTATCCCCCAATTCCTTTTCTTAAATACAATACATCTTTTTAAAATGAAATAAAAAAAATTAAAAAAACCTCTTGACAACTTTAAAAAGGGTTATTATATATATTTTAGAAAAACTAAACTATTACTTATGAAAGTGGTAGAAATTAAGAAGGGATTGGACAATAGAATCATAGTCGCTTTTCCCTATAACCCTTCCTATGTAGAAAAAGTCAAAACTATTAAAGGACACCACTGGCATCCTGAAGAAAAGTGCTGGAGTTTTCCGGATGAAAAAGGAATTGTAGAAGAAATTGTAACGGTATTCGAAAGGGAAAAGATAAATATTGCGACTGAGTTACAACATTTGGTTGCTCCACAGAGACAAAAAGAAGATGTCTCCGGATTAAATGAGGTAATAGATCTAACTACAAAAGAATTAAAGTTAAGAGGTTATAGTCCTAAAAGCCGCAAAGCATATTTAGGACATATTGAGCGGTTTGGACAATTTTATATGAAAGATCTGCGGAGGTTGGGAGAAACTGAAGTGCGGAACTATATGTTGCATTTGCTGGAAGCGAAACAGACTTCTCATACTTATGTTAATCAAGCAGTCAGTGCGTTGAAGTTTTTCTATGGGCGAGTATTGAAGAGACCAAAAATAATGGTTAATGTTCCTCGACCAAGTAGAGAACGTAAACTACCAGAGGTATTAAATAAACAAGAAATCTTTAATTTATTGGAGGCGGTTGATAATCCTAAACATAGGGCAATTATGTTACTAACTTATTCAGCAGGGCTTCGCCTTGGTGAAGTAGTGCGTTTGCGAGTAGAAGATATTGATAGTGAACGTGGTTTGATTCATGTAAGACAGGCAAAAGGAAGAAAAGATCGGTACACTGTGTTATCAAAGATAGCTTTGGAAGATTTACGGATATATTGGAAGGAATATAAACCCCAAAAGTGGCTTTTCCCTAGTGCTCAACCTGACCATCATTTACATGAACGGTCAGTGCAAAAGATATTGGAACATGCTTGTAAGAAAGCAGGGATTAGAAAAGCTATTTCCGTGCATACACTTAGACATTCTTTTGCTACCCATCTGTTAGAAGGAGGTACAGATTTACGATATATTCAAGAATTACTTGGGCATAAAAGTTCAAAAACCACAGAAATATATACACATGTGAGTAAAAAGGATATTGGTCGCATCCAAAGTCCGCTGGATAGTTTGATATCCAACACAAGGTTTGAAAAGAGGCAAAAAGTAATCTCTGCTAAAGAATGTATTCACGAACCATTTCGCTAATATATAAGTTAAGCGAAACGGCGGCAACCAGCAATACCAGCGGACTCAGACATGCGCTGAGTCATATATCACGAAAGGAGGTGCAAGATGCGTAAAATTGAACAAATCTTCAGCTTTT
>JAUWAR010000135.1 GCA_030601965.1 bacterium
ATAAAGACGATGATAATGCAGAGGCACATCTATATCTTGGTGCTGCTTATGGAGCAAGGGCTCTGTATAGGATTCAGAAAAAGAATTATCTTGATGGAATCTCTGATGGTGTTACTGGAATCAAAGAATTTTCAAAAGCAGTAGACTTAGATTCTACCTTATATGATGCATATATTGGGCTTGCCGCTTATGACTATTTCAAATATAAATTCATTAGTTTGCTTCCCTTTATCACGCCTGATGATAAATGGGAACAGAAAATAAAAATTGCAATAGACAAAGGTAACTATCTCAAAATTTCAGCAATGAGTGGGTATGCACTCCTTCTTGAACAGGAAAAAAGATATGAAGATGCAATCAAAATTGCAAATGAGGTCGTTTCTCTTTTCCCAAACTCAAGAACATTCAGATGGATACTCGCCAAACTCTATATGGGAAATAAGGACTGGAACAATGCAGAACAGCAATTCAAAACATTACTTGATTTAACTATAAAAGGTCAGCCTGAAAATGTCTATAATATTGCCGCTTGCAGAGATGGTCTTGCAAAGGTCTATTTCATAAAAGGCGAACTAAAAAAGTGCAACATCCAATGTGAGGAAATATTAAAACTGGACGGAGATTCACGCCTCAAAGTGTTCCACAAGAGGGCAAAAAAACGAATTACTCAAAACCCATAACCCTTCTACCGCACTTTAGTGCTCCCGATAAATCGGGACAGCTAAAGCTGGGTAGAAATTTCAACTTTAATCTCTCTTTTTAACTTTTCAATAAGCCCTTCTGTTATCTGTTCTTTTTTCTCATTGGTCAGGTCTTTTTCTACTCTGTATCTCACATTTTTAAGTTCATCCTTATATATTTCTTTATTCGCCTCATAATATGTTTCAATATCCTCATCTTCTATTTCTATCTTGCTGTCAATGTATTCTCGTTTATATTCTGGAATAAGCAGTCGTTCTCTTTGCGTCGCAACTTTCTCTTCTACATCTCCCTGTTTATGTAAAAGATATCTTCTGGCTGTCATCGGCAGAAGTCTGAACATAACAAGGTCTTGCTTGAACCAATTTTTAATGCTCTCTTTATCATTAAATACAGGACCCCTGCGTTCTATATTTGCTTTATCAAGCAACTGTTTCACTGTTACCCTTCTCCCTGCCCAGCACGCTACTATAAAACCCTGCTTGTCTTCTGAAACTGAAGGAACACCTCTTCTACCTTTAGATTCTTTCACAAGCATATCAAGGACAGACTCATTAAATCTAAGCCCAGAAATTGACTGGAGATGCTCAAGGTATCCATCCGCAAGTCTTGCCTGCTCTGCTCTTTCAAGTCCTTTCCTTATCTCCTCCCTCTTTTTTCCCGTATACTCTCCTTTATCCGTCTTTCTCTTATTCAATACCTGGATAATTTCATATCCACGTCTTGTCTTAATAGGTTTTGAAGTTACTCCCTGTCTCAGTGAAAACGCTACCTTTTCAAATACGGGGTCTCTGCTCCCCCATTTAATCCATCCTAAATCGCCTCCCTTATCCTTTGTGCTTCCATCTTCTGAATATTTCTTTGCAAGTGTAGCAAAATTTTCTCCTCTACTTAATTCCTTATACACCTCATTTGCTCTCTTTTCCTCTCTCACCAATATATGTCTCACCTTTACTTCAGTTCCAAGTTTATACCAGTATAATTTTATCTTATATTCCGGAACCTTTACCCTCTTTGTTACCACTTGATTATAGAGATCTCTTACAATCATCCTATCCACAAACTGTTCCAATCCCTCTTTTATATTTTCATCAAATCCTTTTTTCTCTGCATCTATCAGAAACAATTTATCTGCGATCAGTCTTTCCAGGGTTACCTGTTTTAAAGAGTCTTCATTAACATCCTTCCTCGGCCTATATACTTTCTCAAATTCTTCTTTTGTAATCGTCTTTGAACTAACTCTTGCAATAATATCTCCAGCATATCCGTCAGCTGACGGAAAGATAAAAATTGCCGAGATAAACAGAAAATACTTGACTGCCGTCAGGCAAGTAAGGCTTTTGTGAAACATCATTCCCCCTTGTTAGTGCTGTGTTAAGTAAAATCTGTCATATTTCTTAAGATTGCTTCGTCGTCCGTTAGCTAACGGACTCCTCGCAATGACAACCCTTATTTTAGAAAAACTTACCTATTACCAATTATCCTTCAAGATTTTTTAATCTTCTTTCAACTTAAAATGGATAGGAATAGAGACCCTTACAGGAACAGGTCTATCCCTCTGCATTCCTGGGGAAAATCGCCACTGTTTTGCTGCCCTTACCGCCTCCCTTTCACAGTCCGGGTTAAAACCCTTTAAAACCTTTACACTTCTTACATAGCCCAATGTATCTACAATTAGTTCAAGATAAACTGTTCCCTCAATCCCTGCTTTCCTTGCAATAGTAGGATACTTTGGTGATACTTGTGTTGACGGGATAACTTCAGGTGGCTTATCAACAGCGTAAAATTCATACGCCTCCATTTCAAACTTCTTGGGAACTTTTTCAAAGCCTGTCATATCAGTTTCTTCTATAGTGGCAGCTTCTATTTCCTCCTCAGTTTCTGCAGCAACAGGCATCTTTGGTTTAGGTGGTGGAGGCGGTTCCTCAAGCTGTTTCATTTGTTGAGGCAGTTCAATTGTCCTTATCGCTTTCCTAACCTTAGGTGTGTAAGCAGAGACTTTCATCTCTGGCATAATAAGACAGGCAAGAATGAATATAAGAAGTGCCGCAAGCCAGGATACCTTCATATTAAAAGGTGCCTGGTCTTTTAAATCTACTCTGTTTATACTATTAAGTCGTTGAGACATCTGTTATAACATATCTAACAAAGGAACATCCGGG
>JAUWAR010000129.1 GCA_030601965.1 bacterium
GGAAACGTAAGACTAATCAGACTTTCAAAGATTGCAGAATGTATTACCCAATTTCTTCAGGGCTGAATTCACCAATGTTGAGAATCTGGTAGAGTTTTTCCTGAATATCATCCTTTTTAGAAAGCTTTCTAACTGGCTTCATTGTGTCAGGATAGAAAAGAAGAGTTTCTTCGATATCACTAAGTTTATCAGCAATTTTCTCAAAACTCATTTTCTGGTATTTTTTGGCAACCTCTCTTTGCAAAAGATTCAGAAGCATTAAGGATACAACACAGCAGAAGGCATGAACCCTAATCTTCTGATCGGTCCAGCACCACATCGGTATAAAACTAACCGTTGAGTGATTCTTCATCTTTTTGAAGTTATCCTCGATGATGTTTTTGTCCTTGTAGATCTGAATTATTTCCTGAGAAGACCAGTTGTGATTGTCAGTAAAAATGATATTCTTACCAAGTTTTTTTGTTCTTTGATAAATCTCTTTTCGGTTCCTTCTTACCGAAAGGGAAAGCTTCTTATCTTTCTGGGTCAGGGTGATGCTAAGAAGCTTCTTTCCCTCTTTGGATAGCTCCTTGTTTATCTTCTCCCTCACCTTTCGCTTGCTCCTCCATTTTCCCTGATTTAGTTTTCCTTTAAGCTCGAATATTTTTAATCTTTCCTTGGAGATTGTTTTTTTGAGGCGGAAAAGCTGCTTTCGGTAAAGATTGGGGTTGAAGGAGACAACAATGGTTCTCATCTTTCCGAAAACTTCTTTTTTTCTTCGGTATACCTTAAGATCACCTAAATCCTCGTACCTTTCAAGAGATACCTTAAGAAGATCCTTATGATGAGATGGTTTTAAAGAGCCAACAAAGAAATACTCTGTTTTATCTATACCCTGGATATTTTTCCTAGAGTTGTTTCCTTTATCGAAGATCAGGGTTATTTTCTCACACTCTTTAGCAAAGAATTGGTATCGCCTTACCAGTTCCTCGGTGACATCGGGAAAAAGTTTGGCATCGTGAGTTGAGCCTTCATAAAGAAGATGAAGAAGGGGAATACCAAAATCCTTTGCCACCAGAAGAGCAAGACTGACCTGGCGGAGGTCATTCCTTTTTGCCTTGTTTTTGCCATGTTCTGCCAGTTTGGATTTCTCGTTATCTTCGGCAATATAGGTAAAAAAGTTAGTGGTATCATAGATAAGTGCCTCAAGATGGATATTAAAGTTTTGTATTAAGCTATTGCAGATATCAAGCTCAATTGCCTCGATATCAAATTTATCTAGTTTGTCGATATGGTCCCAGAAGTTCTGACTATCTAAAAGAGAAGAGGGAAAACCAAATATGCGAGGAAGAAAACTCTTTTTGTACCAGGTGTAAAGGGACCTTTTGCTCTTTGGATCAACACATCTGTTAAGAACGATAAGCAGGATATAATCGCCTATGGATATTCCCTGACGTCTTTTAGATGTGTGTCTGTTTATGGTATCTACCAGATTAATCCTTTTGGCAAGGGATAAAAGAGCAGCAAGAAGGCCAAAGTTAAGATGCTCTACTTCTTTAGGTTTTACTCTTTTAGGATACTCTCTGAGTATCCTAACAACCCTTTCCACTGGACCGAGATAGGTTTGATTTACAATTCTGGGTTTACCATTAACTCTCTTTGATTCAACTACATAGTAGTAGAGCCTTTTGCCCTTTTTCTTCTTTATAAGAGAGGCCATGATTATCTCCTAGGGTAATACTAATTATAGTATATCACAACCTCAAAATTTGTCAAGGAACGACATTAAGATAATAAGTTTTAATCAATATATTGGGTAATACAAATAAAATGTCTAAGTCACGCAACTCATGCAGTTTTCAGAGAACAGAACCTCGTATTGGCGAAAGTCAGGTTAAACATGGAACCTATGCAAAAAAGAAAACTACTTTTTAACTTCTGTTGGTCGAGTAGAGGCAAATATTGAATTTAACCTCAGAGACGTATATGATTTTAACCAAAAGATATTGGATCTTAGTTGGCGTCCTGATATTAATTATTTTTCTAATAGGAACTTTTGTGCACTTTGGATGGAGTAAACAGAAATCCGAACCAGCTAGCTTTCAACCAGAACAAACTAAACAGGAACCCGAACAAGATAGCTCACAACCAGACCAAATCAAACCAGAACTAATAAAGCGAATAATGATTTCTTCGTCGCTAGATCCCTACAATATCATGGCTCAGTTTGTTCCTTACATTCCTCCCTGGGGAGAGAGTATAACCGAGGATCATCTCTTCTGGCCAACTGAGTTTTGGATTCCCTATCCTTGTAAGGGATTTGTAAAAGGATTTTCTACATCCTGGGTTGGGTTACCTTGGATTAAGAAAGATAATACAATAATAAAACCACCTGATGATCCATATTATGGTTTTATATTGAAACTTGCAGTGCTTGAATATGAAAAACCTGAATTTAGTAAAGATGATTTCAATAGAATAAGCAACAAACAAGATTTTAGAGATTGGACCTTTCAAGGTCTCAAATTAAAAACTAAGGTTGGATCAGAGATTAATATGAATCTCCTAGAGGAGCTCAAGCCAGACCAATACCAACAATCTCTTCTTTGCTCTAATAACTTCATTATTTACGCATTCGGATTGAAGGAAGCGGTCGAGGATACTATAAGCAGGTTTATTGACCGGTACGAGATGAAATAAGGAGAAGAATATTTAGATGGGAAAGAGAGTACTAAGGATTCTGCTTTTAGCCTTATTGGCATTTACGTTTGCATTGCCTGTAACTTTGATATCTAAATCTGCTCAAGCAGATTTAGTAGATAACGGAGCGGGTATCCTCTATGCTGGTACGGCTAATCCGGGAGCTGTATATAAGTATATAGGAGACAATGATTGGAGGCTAATCTCTACAGAGGAGGAATTGGACCACGCTTATGCAGTACTTTGCTTAGTTGAATATGAAGGTCAATTGTATGCTGGGACAATGTCAACCTCTGACCCTGGAAGTGGGATAGGCCAAGTATATAGATATGATGGAACTAGTTGGACATTAGTTGGCGATGATATGGATAATCAAGTATCTTCGTTAGCTGTTTATCAAGGCAATCTATATGCCGGTACTGCATGGGGAGCTATGAGCCTCTATAAGTACACTCCTGGCACTACCAATTGCGATATTC
>JAUWAR010000062.1 GCA_030601965.1 bacterium
ATCCTTCACTCCGAACTCAACAAACTTGATAAACTCAAAGAACTCAATGAACTTAATGAGATTGGAAATCCCTTCTATTTACATACCAAACTCCTCAAAAATTTAGACATATCCACACCTGTCATTCTGACTCTGAGTGTAACGAAGAAGAATCTCAAAAATAGAGATTCTTCAGTCGCTTTGCTCCCTCAGAATGACACTGTTTCTCACATCACTACACACATCTATATCCAAAAAATTCCCGATGAAATTCAACAGACCTATTCTATAATTAACATTCTTTATCCTCTTCTCAGAAAATACTTGCCATCAAGAATTGGAATTATTCTTCCTGACCAGGATTTCTATCTTCCCATCAAACAAGCACTTGAACAGCATAATATTCCTTATAATCTCTCAATGGGCATACCTCTTACTCATAGCCCACTTTATTCATTCCTGCATCTTCTTATAAATGTTCTGCAGACTAAAACTTGCCTGACGACAGGCAGGTTTCATACAAAGGAATTTCTCGCATTCCTGAAACATCCATTTATGAAGGGGATAAAAGATTTTAGAGGGAAAATATATGAAATAGAAAGAACACTACTTAAAAATAATCTAAGATACATAGATTTAAAAATCCGAAATCCCCGCCTGCCAAAGAACTTGTTCGGCGGACAGGCGAATGACGAAATCCGAAAAAATAAAGATATCTTTGATTTTGTGACGCATATAATAGATATAGTAATACAGGATAAACCATTTAAGGAATATGTCAGTCAGATAACCGACCTTCTCATTGATATAATCAATCTTAATAAAATAAAAATCACTCCTGGTATAAAAGAATTTATAGAGAATTTATCTGAGATTGAAGAGATTGAATTTCCAGAGCACACCGAGTTTATAGGAACAGGATTAGACAAACTCAAGCTTATACTTGAGGTATTAAAGACCAGAACTTATAGAACTTTTGGTGACCCATTCACAGGTGTTCAGATTATAGGTGTGCTTGAAGCAAGAAACCTTGATTTTGATGCAGTGATAATGCCGGATATGAACGAAGGAATATTTCCAAGAGAGAGTGAAAAAGACTTATTTATTCCTCAGCAACTCCGAAAAGAAGTCGGGCTACCCTATTATAAAGAAAGGGAAACTCTATTTGCCTATTACTTTGAACAAGCCAAAAGAGGCAAAAAAGAGGTCTATCTCTTATATATAGAAAATCCCAACCAACAAAAGACAAAATCAAGATTCTTAATAAATGAAAACTGAATTCACCCCAACCTCACTCAGAACATACAAAATATGTCCATACCGCTTTTATCTTGCATATATTATTGGTCTTAAACCTTCTCCAACAATAGAAGAAGAACCAGGTCCCAAAACATGGGGAATCATTATTCATGAAACACTGAAATTATTATACAAAGAATACTATCCAGAAGGATATACCAAATCGGGACTACAAGAAGTAAAAAGGAGACTCTTTTCTATATTTGAGAATCAGTTCAAGAAAAGGGTTCCCTACCCTATGCCATCAAATAAGTTCGATATTGAAATATACAAACAAAGACTTTCTACCTTCCTGCACAAAGAAATAGAGCGTTTTGATAAGGGATTCATCCCATTTATAGAAGAAATTTCTACCTCTTATGAGATTATGCTAAATGGGATTGGTAAGATTACCCTCACTGGACGTCCCGATAGAATAGACATACGAAAATCCGAATATTATATTATAGACTATAAAACAGGCACAAAGCCTGATGCCAGATATTATAAATTAGAGGAAGATTTCAGGGAATTTGAACTTCCTTTATACGCACTCATATTCACAAAAGGTGATTACAAAAAAATAGGCGGACTTATCTATTATTACTGGGATAAGTCAGAATTCAAATATAAAGACATATATGAGGAGAATTATATAGAAAACTTCTATGCAGATATCCTTATCCCAACAATAAAAGAAATGTCCCATCCAGATATTCCATTTAAAAGAACAGACGATTTAAGAAATTGTAGAAATTGTGAATTTATAGACTATTGTGCAAGAAGATAAAAACATAGCCTTAAAGGCGTTTGCAGGTTCTGGAAAGACAAGGGCACTTACTCTTAGGTTCCTTTCTCTTTATCTCAAAGGCGAAGACCTCTCATCCATCTATGCAATTACATTTACGAACAAGGCAACTGCTGAAATGAAACAACGAATTGAAAAATATCTTCAGGATATTCCTCAAAAAAAGAAAGATTTTATCTCCAACCTCTCAGACCTTCATATCTCTACAATCCATAGTTTTCTCTATTCTATACTTTCTACAATCCCATTTGAGTCAGAAATTATGCCAAATTTTGAAATAATAGAAGACCAACAAGCAGAGGAAATACTTGACCAGGTTATTGACGAATTCTTCGAGCAAAAAGATGCACCAGAGATTATAAAAAATATTACAGACATAGGAGTAGTATCAATAAAAAAGAGATTAAAACACCTCTTTCTATCTTTACTCCCAGACCTTCCTATGATTAGTCCGTCAGCTGACGGAGATGGAGACCCATTTCTTTCACCATTCTTGCTCCTATTTAACAAATTTGAAAAAAGAAAAAGGCAGCTAAATGTTCTCACCTATTCTGACCTTGAATATTACGCCTTAAGAGTCCTAAAAGATAGCCAGACAAGAGAGTATCTCTACTTCAAATCTACAAGTAAGATAAAACATTTGCTGATTGACGAATTTCAGGATACAAGCATCACTCAATGGAATGTCCTATCACCCATAGCAAGAGAAGTCACATCAGGTGCTGGCAGTCTATTCTATGTTGGTGACCCAAATCAGGCAATATACAGGTTTAGAAGAGGAGAACCAAGACTTTTTGATTGGGTAAAAGAAGAGTTCAAGGGCAAGATTGTCCAACAGACCTTGAATGTGAATTATAGAAGCACAGAACAGATTATAACCTTTGTGAATTCTATATTCTCTGAATATGGCAAGATGCAAGGTTCTGGAGATAATACAGGATGGGTACGAGTAGATAATATTGGAGAGTTTGACAAAAAAGAACAAGGAATGGAAGGAATGTATCAAAGACTTATTAAGATAATAAAAGACCTTGGTAAAAAAGACTATCGACACAATGATATAGGAATTCTTGTTCGCACAAACCAATCCGCAAGAGACATAGGGGACGCTCTTTTAGAAAATGGCATACCTGTGAGGGCTGAGTATGAGAATTTGCTTGTCTCAAGACCAGAAATAAGAGATATAATTGCATTTCTTAAATTTATTGATAATCCGGAGGACGACTTCTCTCTCGCACAAGTATTACTATCACCCATCTTTGGACTCACCGAGGACAAACTGTTACATCTCACATCTCACATCTCACCTCCCACAATCTATCTTGCCCTTATTGACAAATATCCTGAATGGAATATTACAAAGACTCTCAAGGATATTCTGAACATTGCTGGTTATCTTTCTCCTTATGAGACACTTTCGTTAATATACCAAAAAACAGATATATTTAACAAATATCAGACACAGGAAAATCTGGTCTTTCTTCTCAAGGCTGCATATGATATAGAAAAGAAAGGATATATTTCTCTTATAGAATTTATGGATTACATTGAAAATACCTCAGAATCCATTCCAGAGATACAAAAAGATGGTGTAAGGATTCTCACAGTTCATAAGGCAAAAGGGCTTGAGTTCCCTGTTGTAATCCTCCCGGATACAGTATGGAGGTTTAAAACACAGGAGAACAGGTGGTTTGTATTTGATATAAAAGAGAATCTGGAGCAGGAGATATATTGGAGAAAATGCAATATTGCAGAGGAGATGCTTGACAGAGAAAAGCAAAGAATAGAGCGTGATGAGTTAAACAATCTTTATGTTGCATTGACAAGGGCAATACAAGGATTATGGATTATAGGATTTAAAACAAAGAGAATAAAAGGTTCCTGGTTTGAATTCATAACCTCTAAAGTCGGTTCAGAATACTCAAAAGGACAGATTAAGCAGAAACCGAAAACCGATAACCGAAAACCCCCGCCTGCCAAAGAACTTGTTCGGCGGGCAGGGATAACCGATAACCTCATCTTATTGCCTAAATCCCAAAAGTTAAAATTAAAAAAAGAACGAACACTCTTCTCCCCAACAGTGGAGAAGACAGAAATCACTACAAGGCAAAGAAGAACCAAAATGAAACGGGGCGAACTTATCCACAAAGCTCTTTCTATGATACAATGGCTTGATGGAAAAGACATAGAAAAACTGGTTGAAGATATCTGTTCTATGTTCCATGTTCAATGTTCTTCTCTCCACTCTCACTGATAAATCTTTACGATTTATATTCTATAAGGATAGTAGAAAAATAGACCTCAAAAATGAAGTTCCAATATACTTTGAGAAAGGGAGCAAGGATATATCCTGCATTATTGATAGACTCCTCATTTGTGAAGATAGGGTGATAATTGTGGATTATAAAACAGGAGAGGAAGATACAGACCCGCCTGCCAAAGATCGTCGGGCAGGGAAATACAAAAAGCAGATAAAGATCTACGAACAGGGAATAAAGAAAATCTTTCCGAACAAAGAGATGGAATCATACCTCATCTGGGTTGACAAAGCCAAAAACAGACTATGGTCTTTATAATAATCTGTAATTTGAAGACTTGACTCTACGACTATTGCCACATCAATAACTGTAGATGTCTCCATAACCAAGGATATCTAAGCGTACCCTTGTAGGAATGTAGGCAAAGCATACATGTGCAAGTTCTATGAGACCATTAGATTCTAATTTACTTTCTAACACATCTAGAAGGGACAGCAGATACATTGTATCCTTTGCTGCATAAGATATTTGTTCCTTTGTTAGTTCGCCGAATAGCCAATTAGAGAGCCGTTCGTTCTTGTCAATCACTATACCTAAGTATTGCTTCAATACGGACTGGAGACTGTGTTTGCTTTCGTTCTTTATGTCGAGCAATTTTGAAGCAATCTTTGTACAGGCAATATTTTGAGGTAGCACTTTCCAATGATAACTCATGAATCGCAAATCGAACATTGCATGATGGAATACTTTCCTCACTGAAGCATCTGATAACAACGATTGTAGTTTCTTTGGTGGGATATCACTGACTTTTATAATCGCCACAGGTTCATTCAGAGCGTGAAGTTGGCAAATTCCAATCCGATCGTTGCGCCAGTCTAAGCCAGATGTCTCAATATCCCACGCAACAACCTTTGCCTTGCATACACAATCAAAATATTGATTTGGTATGTCATGGTCATATAACACTATATTTTTATTTTGATAAGGACGATTCATTGGACTATTTCTCCTCGCTTGTGGCAGGTCTGGCAAGACCGTCTGGACGTATCATAGCACCAAACTCTTTGCGAATATAATCATACAACGTTCCTCCCATCTCAACAACGAAAGCTGGAACCGGCATTCGCTCTCGAGAATGGCTGTATAGAGTAAAAACTGCTATACGATCAAAGCGATAAAAAGCAAATTGAGGAGCGGCGGGTAAAAACCATATATCTATTTGGGCACCATTGTTACCACTAACAGATCTTAGATTTCGGAAATACGTCTCTGCCTCTCTTATTAATTCTCTGAGTCTTTCGGAAGTATAATCAAACCGTCGAGATAATTCGGATACAGTTTGTTCATCTTCAGGGTCAGGCAAGACCACACGAATCCGTGCGTCCTTTTGGGCAGCCACTTCCTTAAGTTGCCTATCATTATTACTACGCCAAGTGTGGCCGTAAGCAAAGAAGATATCAAGTTTTTTGACGGTACGAAATAATGATTCCCATTCTATATCACGATGCCAAGAATCAGTGATTCTAACGACTCCTGCTAATTTTATTTCTTCAGCCACGCGTACCTTAGCCAATACTTCGTCTAAAAATGCCCTTTTTACCCAAAGTTCCCAGAAAAGAGTTATTGCAACTGTAATTACCAATAACCCACCTATATTTTGGACAACAACTTGCCAAGCCTCATAGCCTGACCAAAAGTCTTTGGCCGAAATATACAATAAAATAACTCCAAGAATTGCTATCCCCAACGCTACAAGTATAGTTCGCAAGTTTACTCTTTCTTTAAAAAACTTAATCTTATCAGTGATCATGGATGACCTCCATCTTCATATTAACAAATCTCCTATTTTTATGACTTTGTCGAGTTTTTTTATTTGCACAGATAAAAAAATCTAAAATGTCAAGGTTCTCTTATCACTTCACCAAATACATCTTCCTTGTTGAAACAAAGTGTAAATCCCGCTTCTGCGGGGTTGCTGTGTATCCGTCTCTAACACATAATCTATAGAAATAAATTCCACTTACCACTTTCTTGCCAGACTTATCTCTCCCGTTCCATCTGATACTATGATAACCAGCATTTCTATTATCACTCACAAGACTCACTATCTTCCGACCCAGGAGATTATAAATACTGATACTTACATCACTATCTTCAGCAAGTCTATATTTAATCCATGTTGAGCCTATAAACGGATTTGGATAGTTCTGAAACAATTTTGTAGCCATCTTCCTTATTCCCTTATTATATTTCCACAAATAGTCCAATCTTTTTTGGTATATATTTACTATCTCCAAGTCATCAATTACCAACAAATTTTCCTCATTTCTCTCCTCTGCATTTTTACTCCAGTTAAAAGAACCCGTTAAAACTACAGCACTATCAATTACTGCTATCTTATTATGCATACAACCTGAGTGCCTATCCAGTGTGACTGGAATACCATTATTAAACAGGAAAGTTGCTTTACTATGCCTTCCCTTTGCTTGTTGTTTATCCATTAATATACGAATTTGCACCCCTCTATCTTCAACCCTGACAAGTGCATGAGCAATAGGTTCTGAAGTAAAGGAATATATAGCTATATCAATAGTTTTTTGAGCGTTATTTATATGAGTTATTACTTCGTTTGTGCATCCACCCTTTGGGCTAAAAAAAACTCTGGTATCTGCCTGTAGGTTAGCAGTTAAAAGGAACAGGACTACAGACCGGTAAATAGGTATTAAAACTCTATTAGAAAGCATTCTTGTTTTCTTTCCTAACTACTAACTACTATCTACTAAATCTACTAACTACTTTTTAAATGTCAAATAAAAAAGAGAAGAGATAATCATCTCAAACGATTTTCCTTGACTTGCCAAACTTCTTGCTATAAAAATACAATAACAGAAAAAATTTATGGGATGATTATCGCCATTGATTTAGGAGAAAAAAGGGTAGGAATAGCTATTACTTCTCTTGGCATACCTCAACCTTATAAGACTGTAGCCAGGGATAACCTCATAACTACACTTCAGGAAATTATAAAGAATAACAAAGTAGAATCCGTTGTTATCGGCTTACCATTAAATATGGATGGCACAAAAGGAGACAGAACAATTGAGGCAGAGAAATTTGCCAAAAAACTTAAAACTATATTTAATCTCCCTGTAATTCTACAGGATGAGAGGCTTACTACCTGGGATGCTCGAAAGGTTATGTATAAAATGGGTAAAGAACCTCTAAAAGACAAATCTACTTTAAACCA
>JAUWAR010000070.1 GCA_030601965.1 bacterium
CGGTAATGTCGTTACTTTTGTTATGGAATATAAGGGGATGCAATTCCCTGAAGCTATCAAATTTCTTGCAGATAGAGCTGGAATAAAAATTGATGTCAAAAAAGGCATAGAATACAAATATAAAAATTTATATAAAGTAAATGAGTGGACAGCCGATTTTTATCACAATATCCTTATGTCAGAACAGGGCACTCCTGGCAGAGAATATTTTAAAAATAGAGGAATTAGTGATGGAACTATAAAAGAATTCCTTCTGGGCTATGCGCCTTATTCTGGTAATGTGCTTATCTCTGCTGCAAAACAAAAAAATATTAGTTTGTCTGACCTTGAAATTCTTGGATTGATATCAAAAAAAGAGAAGGATTCGTGTTATAGTAGATTCAGAGCAAAGATTATATTTCCCATAAAAAATACATGGGAAAGGGTGACTGGTTTTGGAACAAGAGTTATAGATGATAGTCTTCCTAAATATATAAATTCGCAAGAAACACCCATATTCAAAAAGGGTAAAGGTCTGTATGGACTTGATAAAACAAAGAATGAAATCAGAAAAAAAAATAGAGCAATTCTTGTAGAAGGTTATATGGACTTTTTATCTCTCTACCAATATGGCATAAAGAACGTTGCTGCAAGTCTTGGAACATCACTTAACCTGGACCAGGCACAGGTAATCAAAAGATATACGGACAATGTAACAATTCTTTACGACTCAGATGAACCGGGGCAAAAAGCAGCGGACAGAGCTATATCTGTTCTTGTTCAATCCTCTCTTTCTGTGCGGGTAGCAGAACTAAAAAAAGATTATGACCCTGATAAGTTCATAAGAAAAAAAGGTAAAGATGCTCTTATTTCTTTGCTTGAGAAGGCAGATGACTTTGTAGAATTTAAACTAAGAAACTGTCAAACTGTGGAACAGAAAGTCTCTATTACAAAAGAATTTCAGGAAATATTGGCATCTATGTCAGATGAGGTAAAAAGAGAACTCTGGGCAAACAAAATATCAGAAAAGATGAATATCAAAAAGGAATATCTCCTTACCAATAGGACAAGCATCTTGTCTGTTGGTAGGACAGGTGTCTCGTCTACTGGTAGGACAGGCATCTTGCCTATCATTGAAATAGAACTCCTTGCACTTGCAACAAAATCTGACCGAGTTGCTATTATGCTTAGAGGCGCTATTGACTTGCTATCTCCTGAGATTAAATCTGTCGCTGAACTTGTTTTAAAGGGTATGGAACCTTCTCGTGTTGTAGATTTTATTGAGGAGGTATTACCTCAAGATAAATATCTCAAGGAGAAATTCACAGAAATTATTATTAGAGACAATAATATTGATATTCAAGCAATGGCACGGGATTATATCAATAAACTCAAGAAAATAAAACTTAAATCAAGGATGGAACAAATAAGAAAGAATGGTCTTTTGAGCACCAGAGAAGGCATGAAGGAGTTCCAGAGTTTAAAGACTGGACTTTTAGGAACATCAAACACATAAAAGTCCAAAAATCCAAAATGCCTAAATTTTATGTATTTAGGTATTTAGGTTTAAAGGGAGGGTATAGAAAATGCGTATTGATATTAACAAGATAATGCAACTTGTTGATAAAAATAAAGAGATAACTTATGAGGAGCTAAACGAAATTTTGCCTGATGATTTTGTATCAGACGCGAGATTAGACGATGTTATAGAGAGTCTTGAAACCAGAGGGATAACTGTTGTCAAAAAACGAGAGAAACCTCCCAAGAAAGAACCCTCTATGGATTCAGCCAGACTTGAAGACCCTATAAAGATGTATTTTAAAGATATTGGAAATGTGCGTCCTATCTCAAAGGAAAAAGAGGTTGAAATTGCCAAGAAAATTGAGGATGGATATGCTATGCTTGCGTCACGGATTTTTACCACTACATACGCGATGAAGAAATTTACTGAGTATCGGGATAAAATAGAGAAAGATAAGATACCAGTAGAGGAGTTTATTAGAATTGGAGTTGCTGAACCTTCAAAAAGATTGCTTAAACAAGAGAAGGAAAGGATATTAAAGACTATGGATGTGGTGACAAAAAAGCGTAATGAAACGATTTCGTTACGCAAGAAAGGTGTTCCTGAACGAGATCTGAAAAAGAAAAAGAAAGTGGTGAAAGATAGAGTAATATCTCTTGGACTTCAGTTTTCTTATCTTGATAGACTTCTTAAGGACCTTAAGTATTTTTCTTCTATGTTTGAGGAAAAGGAAAGACGAAGAGGAAATGAGACAGGGGAGAAGGCACGTCAGTTAAGGGAAGAGATAATACAAAAACAGGAAGAGATAGGCATCAAGAGATGGAATCTTAGAAGATTACTCGAGTCTTGTGAAGAGGCAGAGGAAAAAATTGAAAAGTCAAAAAATGAAATGGTTGATGCCAATGTGAGATTGGTGATCTCTATTGCTAAGAAGTATGCGAATAGAAGGCTTGAATTCAGCGACCTGAATCAGGAAGGAAATAATGGTCTTATGAAAGCCGTTTCTAAATTCAACTATAGGAAAGGTTATAAGCTCAGTACCTATGCAACCTGGTGGATTAGACAATCAATCTCAAGGGCTCTCGCAGACCAGACCAGGACAATTAGGGTTCCTATCCATATGATTGAGGTAGTTCATAAGGTTTTGAGAGAAACAAGGGCAATGCACAGGGATAATGAAAAAGAGCCAGAAATTGAAGAAATAGCCAAAAGATTAAAAATATCTAGGGATAAAGTCAGAAATGCGTATGAAATTGCCCAGGATGCTGTGTCTCTTGATAAACCTGTTGGTAATGATGCAGATACCCTTTTTGGAGATTTCATCTCAGATGGAAACGAGCTCTCTTCTGACTCAATAAGATGGATAATCCTGCAAAAAAAATTGAATAATATTCTGAATGAACTCTCAATAAAGGAGCGTCAAATTGTTGAGATGAGATATGGACTTAAGGACTCACAACCAAGAACCCTTGAAGAAGTGGGACTTATCTTTGATGTTACAAGAGAAAGGGTAAGACAAATAGAAGAGAAGGCAATTAATAAACTCAGATATAAAAAGAGATTCAAAAAACTGGAATCCCTCCTTGAATTACTTAAATAACATCTATCAGATTCTTGATGTCAACCTTAATAGGTCAGTAGAGGGACTTCGGGTAGTAGAAGAGGTTGCAAGATTCCATCTAAAAAATAAAACTATTACCAAGAGAATAAAAGACCTACGTCATACTATAAGTTCCCTGCAGGGCGAGCCCTTTTTTGAGCATAACAAGTTAATAAATGCAAGAGATGTTAAGCAAGATTTAGGAAAGGATACTAATTTTGATAAATTTTCATATACAGATGTAAGAGAACTCACTATGGCAAACTTTAGAAGGGCAGAAGAAGGAACCAGAGTAATAGAAGAAGTTATTAAACTTCTCCCAGAATCTGCATACATTTCAAAGAAGATAAAAAAAACAAGGTTTGAAATATATGAGATAGAAAAAGAGATGGCAAAACACCTAAAAGTCCAAAATTCCTAAATACCTAAAGAAAGAAAAGTCTATTGAATATTTAGGAATTTAGGTGTTTAGGCATTTAGGTATTTAAAGTGTTTCTCTATGCTATTCTCAGTTCTGAGTATTACAGAGGAAGAACTACTGAACAAATAGTAACTGCACTTATTCAAGGTGGTATTAATATTATTCAACTCAGAGAGAAGACCGCTACCACGCGAGAAATCATTAATAAGGCACTCGAAATAAAATCGTTAATCGTTAATCGTCAATCGAAAATCAGGAGTATCCCTCTTATAATAAATGATAGACTTGATATAGCACTTGCTATAGACTCACAGGGTGTTCATCTTGGTCAACAAGATATACCGATTAATTATGCACGCAAAATACTTGGGAAAGATAGAATCATTGGCATCTCTGTAAATTCTTGTGAAGAAGCAAAGAAAGCAGAAAAAGGGTCTGCAAATTATGTTGCAGTGAGTTCTCCCTTCTCCTCAGAAACAAAGAAAAAAACTCTTATCCCGCTTTCAGAAATTAAAAAAATAAAGAATTCAGTGAATATTCCAGTCTTTGCAATAGGGGGAATAAACCTTGATAATCTTGAAACTATTCTTTCAACAGAAGTAGATGGAGTATGTATATCAAAAGCCCTTCTTGATACAGAAGATATAAAAAAGACGACTCAACAATTTAAAGAAAGATTAAAAATTAAATATCAAGTATCAAAATTACATACCAAAATGTAAAAATTCCATTGTAGGAGGGGTTTTCTAACCCCGATAAAATAATATAATATCGGGACAAGAATGTCCCTCCTACAGTCTTTCTTTTTGATTTTTGATTTGTCATTTTGCGTTTTAATTTTTGATATTTGATATTTGAATTGATATATGCACGAGGCAAAATATTATAAAAAGTTAGAAAATAATTCCTGCCAGTGTCTTCTCTGTCCCAATTATTGCATTATAAACAACAATAAACTTGGAAGATGTAGAGCAAAAAAGAACATAGATGGCACACTTTATGCCATAAATTATGGTGAATGTTGCTCGATAGCCTTTGACCCTATTGAAAAAAAACCACTCTATCATTTTTATCCAGGAAAGACTATTCTCTCTGTTGCTCCTAATTCCTGTAATTTACTCTGTCCTTTTTGTCAGAATGCAGAAATCTCACAGATGAATACCTCTACTGAATATGTTACCCCTGAAGCCTTGATAGAGATTGCCCTTAAGCATAACTCCTTTGGAATATCATATACTTATACAGAGCCATTAACCTGGTATGAGTATCTCCTTGATGTTGGAAAGCTTGCACATAAGGCAGGTCTCAAAAATGTCCTTATTACAAATGGAATGATAAACGAAGAACCACTCCTTGAGCTTGCTCCCTACATTGATGCCGCAAATATTGACCTCAAATCCATGAAAGAGGAATTTTACAAAGATGTTGTAAAAGGGGATTTAAAGACTGTCCTCAATACTATCAAGATTGCAAAAAAGAGATTTCATATAGAACTCACGAATCTTATTATTCCTAATTTTAATGATTCTGACGAAGAGATTGAGCAACTTATAGATTTTGTTGCAGATATTGGCACAGAGACCCCTTTGCATTTTTCAAGGTTTTTTCCACATTATAAGATGAGGAAAACACCACCAACTCCTGCGTCCACTTTAAAAAAGGCTTATGAGATGGCAAAGAAGAAACTAAGCTATGTTTATATTGGAAACATAGACATAGAAGGCACTTCAAATACCTATTGTTATAGTTGTGGTAATCTTCTTGTGCAAAGGGGTTATTTTTCTGGACAGATAGCAGGCATAGAAAATGGGAAGTGCAATAAATGTAGAGCAAAAGCAGACTTTATACTGTAGCAAGAAAACCTTGACAAAAGTTTAAATAGATAATAAATACTTATTGTATGAATAGAATTGGTTCTATAAGAAGAAAGATGCGAAAGGTTGATGGATTATTTATAACTAATCCCTATAATGTCCGATACCTCTCTCTATTTAGAGAGGGGGCAACTCTCCTTATTACCCATAAGAAGGTCTTTTTCTTGACTTCTTTTTTATATAAAGAGGAGGCTGAAAAAGAAATAAAAGAAGCGGAAATAATCATAACTAAAAAAGATATATTTGAAACTCTGGCAAAAATAACAAAGGATATAAAAAGACTTGGTTTTGAGCCAACGATTAAATATTTCTCATACGAAAGAATGAAAAAGGTTCTCAAGGACAAAGAACTTATTCCTTGTAAGGAATTTGTAGAAAAATTAAGGATAACCAAAGATGAAAATGAGATAAAAGACATAAAAACTGCGGCTAATATTGCAGACAAATCCTTTAATGAGATTAAAAAATATATAAGACAAGGGTTAAAAGAGAAAGAGATTCAGGCAGAACTTGACTATATTCTTGGGAAAAATGGCAGTGAGAAAGCACCTTTTCCTGCTATTATAGCATCAGGTCCCAATTCATCTCTACCTCATGCAAAACCTGGAGAAAGAAGACTTAGAGATGGTGATTTACTTATTCTTGATTTTGGTGCAGTATATAATGGTTACTGTTCAGATATGACAAGAACACTATTTATTGGAAAACCCAAACAAAAGGCAAGGGAGATTTATAAGATAGTGATAGAGGCACAAAAAAAGGCGATAGATAGTGTAAAACCAGGAATGAAGACAAAGGACATAGATAAAATAGCAAGGGATATAATAAAAGATAAAGGTTACGGTAAATATTTTGGGCATTCATTAGGGCATGGGGTTGGGTTAGAGGTTCACGAAGCGCCAGGAGTAACAGCCAAGATGGAGAAAACTATCAAACCAGGTATGGTCTTCACCATTGAACCAGGCATCTATATTCCTGATTTTGGCGGAGTAAGAATTGAGGATATGGTGGTAGTAAGGGAAGATGGGTGTGAGGTGATTACAAGAAGCGAGAAGTTGAAAGTATGCCCGTGATATTCAAATTTAAAGATGGTGAAGGATAATAAGATGTTTTTATAACTTTAAAACCTGTAACAACTAAAAAGGAGGAATGGTGAACAAAACGCAAAGCGCAAAACGCAAAACGCAAATTTTAGTTTTTAGTTTTTTCTTCTCACTTCTCACTTCTCACTTCTCACTTCTTACTTCTTACTTCTCCTCACCTCCCTAATCTACCATTCTCTCCTCTTGCCGAGCAGACTTTATCTATCCAATATATCCACTGCAACAGTCAATCAAAATCCAGCTCTACCAGCCTCCTTTAACGAGCCACGAGTCACAAGCCACGAGCGAC
>JAUWAR010000032.1 GCA_030601965.1 bacterium
AGACCAAAATGTGATAAAAAAGGATTAAGGATCAAGGATTAAGGAGGTATGTTTTTTTATCAAGAAATATAGGCTGACCTATAAAAGATAGTAGAATTAATAAAAAGGAGAGGTAGTGTTAAATATAACAAAGATGAAACAGGGAGAAGAGGGGAGAGTGGCAAAGATTGAGGGGGGATTTGGACTTTTAAGGAAGTTAGAGAGTTTAGGGATAAGGAATGGGGTAGAGATTAAGAAGACAAGTGCGCAGATTATGAGAGGGCCTATCACTGTGCAGGTTGGAAACACGCAAGTAGCTATCGGTTATGGGATGGCGAGGAGGATATTTGTAGATAAAATCAAAGATTAAATATCAAATATCAAAATTACATATTAAAATGCAAAAATATTTTTATTGTAGGAGGGGTTTTCTAACCCCGATAGAATAATATCGGGACAAGAATGTCCCTCCTACAGGACCATTTTGATTTTTGAATTATTATGAAGATTCTTTTAATGGGTAACCCCAATGTGGGTAAGAGTGTAGTTTTTACTCGTCTGACAGGGGTTAATGTAATCACATCAAATTACGCCGGAACTACTGTTGAGTTTAGAAAGGGATATATGAGACTTGGAGGCAAAAAAGTAGAGGTAATTGATGTCCCAGGAACTTATACACTTGAACCTACTTCAAGGGCAGAAGAAGTTGCAGTAGAGATGCTTGAAAAGGCTTGTGAAGAGGAAGAAACCCTGGTAATTAATATTGTTGATGCTACTAATTTAGAAAGAAATCTAAATTTGACTCTCCAGTTACTCAAAAAAGATATTCCTATTATTGTTGTCTTAAACCTCTGGGATGAGACAAAACATACCGGCATTTCTATAGATATAGAAAAACTTCAAGAAATGCTCGGTGTTCCAGTTGTTCCTACAGTAGCAGTAACTGGTGAAGGTATAAAAAAATTGGTGGATACATTGCAAGAAGCAAAAAAAGGGAGTTGTGAGTATGAAGACAAAGAAAGGTGGCACGAAGTAGGGAAAATTGTTGAAGCAGTTGAAAAACTGGGACATAGACATCATACCTTTTTAGAAAGATTGGCAGATGCTTCAATACAACCGCTTACAGGAATTCCCATTGCCCTTATAGTCATCTTTGCAACTTTCAAGATAATCAGGTTTATTGGAGAGGGACTTATTGGTTATGTATTTGAACCTTTATTTGATAAATTATGGCTTCCTGTAATGACAAAACTTTCTCTTGCTCTTGGAGAAGGTGGTTTTATCCACGATATATTAATTGGTCAACTCATTGAAGGAGAAGAGGCACGCCTCGTAATAGATTTTGGTCAATCCTTTGGTATCCTTACTACAGGGATTTTCATTCCAATAGGTGCGGTTCTTCCGTATATATTTGCCTTTTATTTAGTCTTAAGTTTTTTAGAAGATTCTGGGTATCTTCCCAGACTTGCTATACTTGTTGATAAAATAATGCACCAGTTAGGACTTCACGGTATGGCAGTGATCCCTATGATGTTAGGCATTGGCTGTAATGTCCCGGGGGCATTGGCTACCCGAGTTTTAGAAACAAGAAGAGAGAGATTCATAGGCGCGACCTTAATGGCAATTGCGATTCCCTGTATGGCACAGATAGCAATGATTGTAGGTTTGATTGGTAAATATGGAGCAAAAGGTATGGGATTAGTATTTGGAACACTTTTGGCTGTATGGATTATAATTGGTGTTTTGATGAATATGCTTTTGAAAGGAGAGAGTCCCGAGATATTTGTGGAGGTCCCGCCCTATCGTATTCCTTACTTTGCCCCACTTGCAAAGAAACTATGGATGCGTGTTAAGGGATTTTTGAAAGAGGCATTGCCTTATGTCCTTATTGGTGTATTTATTGTGAACATTCTATACTCCTTAAAGATTATAGATTTTTTAGGCAGAATTACAGCACCCGTAATTACGAGGGTATTAGGACTTCCCATTGAGGCTGTTGGTGCATTAGTTGTTGGGTTTTTAAGAAAAGATGTAGCAGTAGGTATGCTTGCACCACTTGGCTTGAGCCTGAAACAGGTGGTTGTCTCTTGTGTTGTTCTGGCAATGTATTTTCCTTGTGTAGCTACATTTGCTGTGCTCGTAAAAGAACTTGGAATAAAAGACATGTTAAAATCAGCCGTTATTATGATAATCTCTGCTCTTATTGTAGGAGGATTGCTTAATTTGATTCTTTGATTTTTTTATCATAATGTATTACTATCCGGGAGGAAACAAAATTGTGAGAAGTTAATAGGATAGAAAGCACCCCTGCAGGGATTCGAACCCTGAACCCTCGGATTAGAAATCCGATACTCTATCCAACTGAGCTACAGGGGCACAAGGTTTAATTGAGTTGATTGAGTTGATTGAGTTGATTGCTTTCAATCACTTAATCATTTTTTATTTTCTACTTCCCAATTATGAGGGGCATTCCTACGCCCTTGGTAGAGGTCGGCATAATTACAAAGGTCGTATTCTGTGAATTCGCAAGTTTCTCATAAATCTGTATTGCCTCATGCTGTAAATATCTTGTTGTCAATGTTCTATTGATTATCTGCTGGGCTTCAGCTGTTCCCTTTGCCGCAACTACTTTTACTTCTGCCTGTTTTCTTGCCTTCTGAAGCACAAATTCCATCTGCTTTGCCTCCTGCTCTGCCGCAAGTTTCGTATCTATGGCATCGGCAATCTTTGTAGGTAGTTGGACATTTCTCAAGAGAACCTTTTCAACTATTATACCTCTATCTGCAATTGACAGTTTTATACCCTTATCAATATCCAGTGTTACATCCTCTCTTTTTTCAGAATATATGGCGGAAGTGAGATATTTCGCCGTTACATCCCTTATGACCGTTCGTATCGCAGGTCGTATTATCTTTACCTCGTAATTCAGACCTATTGTCTCATAAATCTCACCTGCCCTGGCAGGGTCTATTTTATACCAGATTGTGAGGTCCAGTTTAACCCTCAATCCCTCTTTGGTAAGTCCTTCAATTGCATCATCACCTCGCATCCTCCCTTCTCTTGTTATTGAACTCATAGTATATTCCTGAGTTCTAATCTCCATCGGCAGTATAGTAGCAAAAGGATTTATGAGATGAAGTCCTGACTTCAGTGTAGTTGGCATTACCTTACCAAATATAACCTCTACTGCAACATATCCAGGTCTTACAATCTTTATAGCCCGCCCCAGAATAATGAGAAAGATAAAAGCCCCTACAATGGAGAGCGCAATATTAAAATTCCGCTTGCTCCAGGTAAAACTCGGCAATCCATAAGCCTCGTTCATCATACCTCCTTGGTTAGTTAATTGGTTAATTAGTTAATTGGTGATTAGAAGTCTGTCAAGTTTTATTTTAAGAGACTTGACATAACAAAGGTTGTTATGATAGGCTAAGTTATATGATTGTTGCCTGTCATCAACCTAATTACCTCCCCTGGACAGGATATTTTTACAAGATTATGAAATCTGATATATTTGTGGCTATGGATAGTGTCCAATTCCCAAGAGGTAGGTCATGGGTAAATAGAAATAGGATAAAAACAAACAAGGGAGTTTTCTGGCTTACTGTGCCTGTTCAGAAAAAGGGTAGAGGATTGCAAAATATAAATGAGGTGCTTATAAGTAGTGAACATAATTGGAAAAAGAAACATCTGCTTTCGCTTTTTCATTGTTATAAAAAAGCACCATATTTTAATGAATATATCACTTTTTTTGAGGATATTTATAAAAAGGACTGGGAAAAACTCCTGAATCTCAATCTTGCTCTTTTGAAATTCGTAATAAAAGAACTTGATATTGATAAAAAAATAGTCCTCTGTTCAGAGCTCGGCGCTCAGGGTAAAGGTACAGACCTTATCCTTGATATATGCAAAAAAGTAAATGGGGATGTCTATCTCTCTGGCTATGGAGGAAGAAAGTATATAGATAAAGACAGACTTGAGAAAAATGGAATCCGCTTAGAGATTCATAATTTTAAATCCCCTGTTTACCCTCAATTATTCGGAGACTATGTTTCAACCCTCTCCATTGTGGATATTCTTTTCAACTGCGGTAAAAAAGCAAAGGATATAATCAGTGTCTGAAGTGCCTGCGATTTGAACAGACCATTACGATATTATGCCCGTCTGCGGCGTCAATTACTTCCTGGTCCCTTATTGAACCACCCGGCTCAATAATAGCCCTGATACCTGCCTTGTGAGCCTCATCTATTGAATCCTTAAAAGGAAAGAAACCATCAGAGGCAAGTGCGGCGTTCTCAGGAGTAAAGTTAAAATCTTTCATGTTATTTATTGCTATCTTTAAAGCACCAACTCTGTTGGGCTGTCCAACTCCTATGCCAAGAGTCTCTGAACTGGTTGCAATACAAATACCATTTGACTTTACAAATTTCACTACCTTAAAAGCAAATGCCATTGCAGACCACTCTTCTTTAGTCGGTTCTCTCTTGGTCACAACTTTCCATTCTGACTCGTCATCGTGAAGAATATCATTATCCTGAACTAAAAGACCACCATTTATCCATCTGTAAGTCTCTTTTTCCAATTCTCCATCAAGATTAATTTCCAATATCCTGATATTTCTCTTCTTTTTTAAAATCTCAAGTGCAGTTTCTGTATAAGATGGAGCAAGCACTGCTTCTATAAAGGTCTTGTTTATCTCTGATGCTACTTTATCATCAACAGTTCTACTCACCCCAACTATCCCTCCAAAACTTGAAACAGGGTCTGTCTTATGTGCCTTTTTATATGCGTCAAAGACATTATCTGACACCGCTACACCACAGGGATTGGCATGTTTCAAGATGCAGACACAGGGTTTATTGAAGTCTTTTATAATAGCAAGGGCAGTATCCAGGTCATAAATATTATTAAAAGATAGTTCCTTACCCCACAGTTTCTTTGCTTTTGTAATAGAACAGGCATCTTGCCTGTTATCTATTTTCTCATAGAGTCTTGCCGACTGATGGGGATTTTCGCCATACCTGAGTTCTTGAATCTTTTTGTAATCCTGACTGCCGTCAGGCAAGTTAAGAGTGAGAGTATCATCCGGTAGCACAGGCATCTTGCCTGTGGACCCTTCAAAAAACTCTCCTATTTTACTATCAAGATTTGATGTAATAACAAACGCCTTTTTTGCAAACTCAAGTCTTGTAGTTTGGAGAATCTCGCCAAACTCTTTAAGTTCTTTTAGTATTTGGGGATACTGGTCTTTTGAGGTGCAGCAGGTTGTGTATTTATAATTTTTGGCACAAGCCCTTATAAGTGTTACACCTCCAATATCTATATTTTCTATACAGGGTTTTTCTACAAATGGATAGAGATTGCATACCACAAGGTCTATAGGTTTTATATTATATTTATTTATATCTTCTTTGTCTCTTTCTCTATCTGCAAGAATACCGCCAGATATCAAGGGATGAAGGGTTTTTACCCTACCTCCAAGCATTTCAGGAGAGCCTGTAAATTCAGAAATCTCCTTAACAGGGATATTTTTTTCTTTTAATAGTTTAGATGTGCCAGAACTTGTAATAATCTCAAAATTGTATTTTATGAGTTCTCTTGCAAATTCCACAATTCCTTGTTTATCTGATACACTAATAAGGCAAAGTTTCATAATTTTACCCCCATTTAGTAATCAACCCCTTAACTTTTTGACCAATAAAGCAACTCTCTTTCCTAATTTGACAGCATTCTGAGCGGTTTGTTCGTCAGGAGTTCCGGTACAGGATACACCATAGTGACCAGTTGCATCTAAAGGGTCTCCTATAATAATCATTCCATATATCAACATTGCCTGGATAATCGAAATAATGGTAGTCTCTTTTCCTCCAGATATATCACCAGAGGTTGCAAAACCAGCACCTATTTTATCACCCATTTGGCTACGGATACCAACAAATTTATCAAAAACCCCTTTCAGCTCAGCTGCCATTGTTCCAAAATAAACAGGAGAACCAGCGATAATTCCATCAGATAAGAGAAAATCATCTTTTGTAACTTCATGGGCTGGTTTCAATACACATCTTACATCGTTAACTTCTTGCACTCCTCTGGCTATTTCTTCAGCCAATTTTTTGGTATTGCCTGTTTTTGAATAATACATTACCAAAACCTGCATTTTCACCTCCTATTAGTTAGAAAAACAAAGCTCTTGTTATTATTTAATTTTGCGGTTTTAATGTAAATTAGAAATTGCATCTATTTTTTTCTACTAAGGCGTAGGCATCGTGATTGTGAATGGATTCATAACTCTCTACTTCTATACTATACCATATAATATTCTCCTCTTTATTTAATTTCAAGGCTACATTTCGGACAACATCTTCAACAAAAACGGGATTGTCATAAGAGTGTTCAGTTATATATTTCTCATCTGCCCTTTTAACCAAAGAATAAAGAGAACTGGAGGCACAATCCTCAACAAGACTCACAATGTCTTCAATCCATAAGAATTTATGAAATCTTACCAGCACACTTATTGTCCCTCTCTGATTATGTGCTCCCCTTTCAGAGATTGCCTTTGAACAAGGACAGAGAGTCGCTATAGGCACAGATACTCCAAGTATAAAGGAAAATTTATTTGCTTGCCCGATAGATTGTAGACGGGTGAGTGATGAATTAAACTCACATTGATATTGCATAAGACTTTTGGCTTTGGATACAGGCGCCTGTTTCTCAATAAAATAGGGGAATTTTATCTCAATATGTGCAGAACGCGCATCAAATTTTTCTCTTATCTCTTTTAGAATTTTGCTTATATTCTTAATGGCAATCTCGTCCTTGTGTTTTTCTAAAACCTCAACAAATCTACTCATATGTGTGCCTCTGAAGTGATGTGGAAGGCTCACATACATATTGATACTCGCCACTGTATGCTGTTCTTTATCTTTTTTATCAAGCACTCTGATGGGATATGAAAGATTTCTTATCCCAACCTTATCAATTTCAATATTTCTTGTGTCTATTTCATTCTGCACTTCTTTCATAATAAAGTGTTAAAACCTCCCCTACCAGATAAAAAGAACCTGTTATAAGTATAAGGTCCGATTTTCCTGCTTGTTTTTCTGCCATTGAAAGACACATCTCTGGAGATTCTATAACTTCAGCAGGAATTCCTCTTTTTTTAAATAAAGGAATAATCTCATTAGGGTCTTTTGCTCTCTCGGATTCCACTTTTGTGATAAATACCCTATCTGTGATTTCACTTACAATATCTACCATCCCATCTATATCTTTGTTAGAAAGAGCAGCAAAAATAAGAAATAGATGTTTATAGGTAAAAAGTTCCTTTATTGCCCTTGTGAGCACTGCCATTGATGCACGGTTATGTGCGCCGTCAATAATAATATATGGTTCCTCTCCTATAATCTGTAGTCTGCCAGCACATTTTGTCTCAGAAATTCCTTTTTTTATATCTGTATTGGATATACCAATAGCCCTTGCAGCAAGGATTGAAATAAGTGCATTTATCACCTGGTGCCTGCCAATAAGTGGGACAAAATATCTCTCTTTATCTATCTTGAAATAAGAGCCATTACTGTCACAGGAAACATCTTCACAGAATATATCTTCTCCTACTATCTTGAGTTTGCAAAACCTATTTTTACATTCTTCTTTTATGACTGCCATCACAGAAGGGTCCTGAGGTGCAGAGATACATAATCCGTTTTTTCTTAATATGCCACATTTCTCTCGAGAAATAGCCTCAAGGGTATTACCAAGAACATCTGTATGGTCCAGACTTATGGGTGTTATAATAGATAACTCGGGAGAGAGAACATTTGTTGAATCAAGCCTCCCACCCACTCCGACTTCGTACAGGGAATAATCCGGGGACTGTTCTCTAAAATATAAAAAGGAAATAGAGGTAAGAACCTCAAAGGTAGTTCTTTTTTTCGTTATACAGGACTTTATAGTTGTGAACTTTTCCACAAAATCCTTCTCTGATATAGGAACTCCATTAAATTTTATTCGTTCTCTTATATTTACAAGATGTGGAGATGTGAAAACCCCTGTGCTGCCTCTTCTTGAGAGTATAGACTCAAGGAAATGGACAGTGGAACCCTTGCCTTTTGTGCCGGTAACAAGGATTGGTGTATTGAGTTCCTCTTGAGGAGAGCCAAAATTGGCAAGAAAATCTCTATAGGAAGATAAATCAAACCTATACATTCTCTTGCACCGTTCATAATCTGCAAGTCCATAGATAAATTCTATTACCTCATTAAATTCCATTCTACAAATTCTTCTGTGAAACATCCTTTTTTATAACTAATTATTGAGTATATCCCTTCTTTTGTGGTAGGAGTTACGAGCTCAATATTTCCATCACCATCAAAATCACGAAATTCCGGGTCTCCTGTGTAAGTCTCTTGTTCCTGTCTGGTTTCATAGACCTTTTTATAAACCCTGTTTTTTATTTTGAATACAACAATCCTTTTGCTCTCAATCTGGCACGCATCTTCAGGAAAGCCATCTCTGTCTATATCATTTAATCCCAAAACTTCGGGAGATGGAACTATGTTCTTATCTATAACAGTTCTATCTACCCACACTTTTTTACCCAAAAATGTTGCTACTTTTCGTGAGAAATCTTTTGCATCTCCTCTTGTCTCAAATAAGCCAATTCTTACTCTTACCCATTCGTCGGCTTGTATTGCAAATGCCGGATAATGAGCCTGTCTGAGAAGTTCCACAAGGGTCTTTGCTTCTGGTAAAGACCTTCCAGAACTTGCCTGAATTGTAAAAAATGTGTCTGGAGAAGTAGCGGAAACTCCAATTGATACATCTATTGTTCTTTTGTGCCCCTGAACTTTTTTTACAAAAATCTCTTTTCCATTTTCTATTCTTATTCGTTGGAGAATGCTAAAATCACCGGTTGTTATGATTAGAAGTCCCTGGTTGTCAAGGAGATAAATCCGTGAATCTCCAGGACTTGTGGTAACATCAAGACCAGCAACAGGGAGTTCGGCTATAATCTTGTCTGTTCCTGCATCAAAAAAGCAGGTTTTAGTTTGACTGAGTATAATACCAAAAGAACCATCTCTTGAGAGTCTGACGAGTTTTATCTTTTCATTCACAGAGAGTGTTCCTTCTATTTTATTCGTGGTTTTGGCTATAATATACACTTTCTTATCACCAAAGCAGTATATTTTATTACCTGCGGGTGTGATGCAAATACCAGCCGATGATATTTTAGAGACAATTGGAATGGATGTAATATAGGAGAACTCTCTTGTTTCGTAGATATCAATAGAATTAGTGGTAACAATATACATTCTTATCTCGTAGGGTGATAACGCAAAGCAGAGAGGCGATGAAATGGGTATATTCTTCTGCAGAGTAAGATTGTCTTTTGAATAGACAGAAACATACTCATCAGTGAGAACAAACAACCACTCCTTACCTACTATGAAATCTTTAATATTCTGGAGAGTGATAATCTCTTTATTAGTGGAGAGGTCCACAATTTTTTGGGGAAAAGTTACAAAATTTGTTTTTATCTTATAATAGTCTTGTGATCGGGATATCTCTTTAATCTTTTTATTATTCTCAAGGTCAAGAATAATAAAACCTTTCTCCTTTAGAACATATCCTTGGACTCCTTCAAATGATTCTTCTTTATGTTGCAGCAGACCAGTCTCTTCATCTGGGTGCTTTTTCTTACAACCAGAAAGTAGGACCAGGAGTATGCAAATGGGAAGATAATATCTATCGGACATAATTTTACAAATAATGGTAGTCGCAGGCTTTAGCCTGCGTTATTTCGCAACCTAAAGGTTGCAGCTACTTATAAGTGCAAGCATTTCCTTTACCGCGTTTTCCAGTCCTACGAATATGGCTCTTCCAATAATTGAATGCCCAATATTAAGTTCTTCTATCTCTGGAATTTTTACTATATCAGATACATTTTTGTAATTGAGTCCGTGTCCTGCATGAACCTCAAGTCCTAAAGAACGCACAAGAAAAGCGGCTTTTTGGATTCTTTCAAGTTCGGAGTTAAGGTGTGAGCCTTTTATAAAATCCTTACGGATTAACTCCACTTCTGAATATTTCCCTGTATTTATTTCTACAGCGTCTACACCACAGTCTGGAGCCCTTTTTATAATATTTTCATCTGGCTCAATAAAAATAGTAGTAAATATACCTTCGTCTTTCAGTCTTTTTGCAGTTGTTTTTACTTTTCCCAGATTAGAGATTATGTCAAGCCCTCCTTCTGTTGTGATTTCCTCTACTCTCTCAGGAACAAGACAGCACGCATCAGGATGAATTTTAAGAATTAAACCCAGTATTTCCTCATTTAATGAAAGTTCTACATTAAGATGAGTTGATACTATCCTTTTTAATAACTCTACATCTCGTTCTTTTATATGTCTTCTATCCTGTCTGAGATGGACTGTAATTCCATCCGCACCAGCAGATTCAACAATTAGTGCACCATCCACAGGGTCAGGATAGCTTATCTTCCTTGCCTCTCTTATAGTGGCAATATGGTCTATGTTTACACCTAATCTCATACTAATACACTTCTGGTAGTCTTTCTTTTATTAACTCATTTGGGATGCCATTTAGTTTGCCAACAAATAGCATCCTTAAAATCTTAAGTTCATTTTCTATTGCATAAAAGTAAGAAATCACAGGCTCTACACCAAAACTCATATATTTTGTCGTCCTCAGAAAGTTCAAGTAATGGTCATCACAGAACTTCTCCTTGCCCCTCTGGTCTATAATTTCATAATAGGGAGTAGCCTGAAATTTTCTCGTCCAGGTCTCTACTGAATCTTCAAAGATTCCAAGAAACTCGTGATAATCTATATATCCACCGTCAAGGAGTGCCTTTGCTAATAAACTACGTTCTTCATTTAGCCATTTTAATCTAAAAACAGTTTTTATATTAATAAGGTCTATTTCTATCTTCACAAGAGTGGCAAAAAAGACATTTTTAAGATTATTCACAAGGAAGGTATAATAACTTCTATCCATACAAATATCAAGCAATCGTGGGTCTTTAGCCCCGCCTCTGGCGGGGTAATAGGAACTAATTGCATCTTCTATTCCCTCTGAGAGTCCAAGCCCAAGTCTATCGTATCTCTCCTGTTCAAAGGTATCCTCAAGTTCCTTCCTTTCAATATTTCCAAAATCTGAAAGAATATCAGGTGTTTTTTCTCCTTTTATTTTAGATTTAAGAAATACCTTTGCATTATGATAATCATATTTAAGTCTGAGAACCTGGACAAGAAATGGGTCGATAATAAGAGTTTCCATTAATGGATATACCTCTTTGCGTTTATTTTTTATGATATCCTCGTATAAGTGAGGATTAGTCTGCCCGGCCAGGGAGGGAAGATATTGACTATAATATGTATCTGTGAGAGATTTCAAGAGGTCTTCAGCATCTTTTGTCTCAATGAGTCTCGCAATTTTTTGAGTACTAAATAGCCGAGATTCAAGAGCCCTGATTCTTCCAACAGCAAAGGCATACTCAACATTCTCGGTTTCAATATGTGGATAAGTGATATACATTATAGTAGCGTCGGGTCTCTGCACCCGACGAATCTCTCTTCGTCCGATACGTTGATCGGACGCTACCTACTAAATAACTAACAAATACTAAAAAGTCAATCTTTTTTTTCATTATTTCTTGACAATAGACTCTTATCCCGGTATATTGGGATAAACTCAAGAACTTAATAAACTTGACAATTTGAGGCTTGATTTGATATTTGTCCGTTAGCTAACGGATTGAAATTTGGAATTTTAGAACATGGGGGGCTATATGAAGATACATGAAGGAATAATTTCAGGTGAGGGAAAGAGGTTTGCGATAGTTGTTTCAAGGTTCAATAGTTTCATATCGGATAGATTGGTTGAGGGATGTCTTGATTGTCTTAAGAGGCATAAAACAGACATCCCTCAACCAATCTATCCGATATGAAACTATTGAACCTTGAAACAACTATCGCAAACCTCTTTCCCTCACCTGAAATTATTCC
>JAUWAR010000056.1 GCA_030601965.1 bacterium
TTTTCCAATTCCATAAGAGAAATAGATACTAAAGAAGATAGATTTTGTGGTAGCTGTTCAAGAATATTATTAAGTAGGCCAAACCTTTAGGTTTGCAAAATGATGAAACAAAAACCCCGAATTTTAATAGTGGATGACGAATTGATTGTTAGGGAATCATTATCTGATTGGTTAGCAGAAAGTGGGTATGAAGTGGAAGCAGTAGAAGATGGGTTCAAAGCGATTGACGAAGTCAAGAAGAAAAAATGGGATATACTTCTTGTAGATTTAAAGATGCGAAGAATGGACGGAATAGATGTAATACGAGAAGCAAAAAAGATATCAAAAGATATACCTATAGTTATAATAACAGGCTATCCAACGGTTGATACTGCTGTTCAGGCGATGAAAGAAGGGGCTTATGATTATATTGTCAAACCTTTCAATCCTGAAGAGATAGACCTCGTCATAAGAAATATAATAGCTCATCAAAACCTTGTTAAAGAGAACATATACTTACGCCAGGAGTTAAAGCGTAGATACCAATTCAAAGACATTATTAGTAAGAGCCACAAGATGCATGAAGTCCTTGTCCTTGTGAAGACCGTGGCAAAAAGCAATTCTACAGTCCTAATCCAGGGAGAGAGTGGTACTGGCAAGGAACTCATTGCCCGTGCAATCCACTCAATTAGCCTAAGAAACAAAGGAACCTTTGTTGCCATGAGTTGTGCTGCGTTACCAGAAACTTTGTTAGAATCGGAACTCTTTGGATACGAGAAGGGTGCCTTTACAGGGGCAGTATCAAGGGGGAAAGGTAAGTTTGAGCTCGCTGATAAAGGCACATTATTCTTAGATGAAGTGGGGGATATGAGTCAAAAGACACAAGCGGACTTACTCAGGGTTTTGGAAGAAAGAGAGTTTAGAAGAATAGGTGGCTCTGAACTCATCAAGGTAGATGTCCGGGTCATCTCAGCTACAAATAAGGAGCTAGAAAAATTAGTGAACGAAGAGAAATTTAGAGAAGATTTATACTATCGGCTAAATGTTGTGACTATACAAGTGCCACCACTAAGAGAAAGAAAGGAAGACATTCCTCTCCTTGCAGAGCATTTTTTAACAAAATATTCTATTGAAAATAAAAAAGATATAAAATTGATTGATGAGGATGCCCTCGACTTGTTAATGAAATACAACTGGCCAGGCAATGTAAGAGAACTTGAGAATGCAATAGAGAGGGCTATTGTGATAGCAAAAAAGGATTTTATTGGACCTAATGAATTGCCCCCTTCTGTAAAGGGAGAAGCAAAACAAGCCCTAAAGCCCTCAGTAGTAGCAGATTACAATCTGACCCTCCAAGAAGTTGAGAAAAGACATATATCCTGTCTCTTAGAAGGAACTAACTGGAATATCAAAAAAACTGCCAATACTTTAGGAATAGATAGAACTACTCTCTACAATAAAATAAAAAAATACAAACTTAATAAACCCACCTAAGATATCTTTCCAAAACTGTTGAATATATCAACAACAGAGACTCAAATCTCTACACAATAACCCCTTAGTTTACCGAGACTTAGAACCACATATCTTTTTGTGTTGAAATATACCACACAATTCTTTAAACAATCCCACACGCAATAGCTTCTTCTTTTTTGCTTAAGCTTCTATGATTCAATAACTTAAGTTGTTATGTTTTTCTTTTGTCATGCAATTTGCTTTATATAAAGATAGAGATGATGAAGATGAAATGCCCATTTTTAGAGGAAGTTTTGGTTAGGTATTGTAAGGCATACCCAACAAAGAAAGGAATTCCCTCAAGTAGTTCAGATAAGTTTAGTTTATGTTTAAACGAAGGTTATACTAAATGTCCTGAATATCAGAGGCTTGCAAAACCAGGAAAGGAGAAGAGTAAAATGAAGACACAAAAAGTTAGGGGAGATCCTAAATTCTTCCCACCAAATTATTGGCGGATTTGTCAGCCAGCTTTGTGCCCTGCCTGTGTTTATGAGCCAATATGTGTTGCAGCTTCACTTACTGAGAGGAAAGTAAGTTATATTGAAGGATTTATGTGGCTGGAAGATTTATATTATCACGATAAACATATGTGGGTTAAGGTAAGAAAGGATGGGACTGCTCGGTTGGGAATGGATGATTTCGCTCAGAAGTTACTGGGCGAAGTGACGAGTATTGATTCCCCTGAGCAAGGGATAGCAATTCGCGAAGGAGAATATCTTCTTGGGATAAAATGCGGAGAAAGAGAAGCAAGGTTGCGTTCTCCAATCAGTAGCAAGATTAAGCGTGTGAATGAGAAACTTATAGAAAAAGCATCCCTATTGAACGAAGACCCTTATAGACAATGGATACTCAGAATAGAACCTTTGAATTTACAGGACAGTCTTGATGGGCTCTTATTTGGGGATGAAGCAAAAGCATGGCTTGAGAGAGATATAGACAGACTGAGGTACAAGATTGATAGTGATATTGGTGTAACAGTGGCCGATGGTGGTGCCTTGATACAAATTGTTGAAAAGATTGATGAAAAGGAGTGGGGAAATCTGATAAAGGATTTCTTGTTCGTTTAAGTCTTTACAAGAGTTCGGCTATCTGGACTGCATTTTGTGGCGCCCTCAATTGATTTCTTGACAAATTCCCGATGATAAGCAGGTTGCACAAAAACTTGATGTATCCAGAACTACTCTCTGGAGAAAAATGAAAAAATACTCCCTACCTCTACACCCCGCTTCGTTGCAATATTGAAACGGGTGTTTCAATATATAGTTTCAGAAATGGAACACATAAGAATTGCGGGGCAAACATTTAAGTTTTCTATTTGCAAGGCTGAAGCCTTGCCCTACGGTTTCACACAATTTTGAATTTATATGGCATGACTTTTGCTATTTATAATTTTGCATTTTGATATTTAAATTTTTAGGTAATGTCAAATTGGAAGGAGGGAAAAAATGAAACTTGCAATTACATCCACAGGTTCAGACTTAAATGCTCAAGTTGACCCCAGATTTGGCAGATGTGCCTTTTTTCTATTCGTAGATTCTGATACTATGAAGTTTGAAGCAGTAGAGAACCCAAATATCAGTGTGGGCGGTGGAGCAGGGATACAATCTGCACAACTTGTTGCAAATAAGGGTGTACAAGTTATACTTACTGGGAGTTGTGGTCCAAATGCCTTCCAGACATTACAAGCAGCAGGGGTTCAGGTAATTGTTGGTGTTACAGGGATAGTTAAAGATGCAATAGAGAGATATAAAAGGGGTGAACTCCAGACTATTACTCAACCGAATGTTCCTTCACACTTTGGAATGGGTGGTGGAATGGGTATGGGACGTGGAATGGGTGGAGGTATGGGTCGTGGAATGGGTATGGGAAGAGGCATGGGGTATCAACAGACACCTCAAGCTCCTATAGCGCCACAGGCTCCAGGCATGGGTCCCGCCACACTGCAACCCACAAAGGAGCAGGAACTTCAGCAATTGAAACAGCAAGCAGACTTGATGAAACAGCAGATGGATGAGATTAATAAGAGGATAAATGACATTGAGAAACAAAAGTAAAAATACTTGACAAAAAGAAGGGAGGTGATTAAGATGCCAAGAGGAGATGGAACAGGGCCTGCTGGTATGGGACCTATGACAGGTAGAGCCGCAGGTTATTGTGCCGGTTATTCGGCACCAGGATTTGCAAACGCAATTGGTGGCAGGGGTGGTTTAGGTAGAGGCAGAGGTGGATTTGGAAGAGGGAGAGGATATCCTTATGCAAGAGGTTATTATGGAACACCCTATCCGTATGCTCCAGTTTACCCACCAACCTATTCACAATATGCGCCAGCCTATGCTCAACCCACTGCACCAACCTATGTTCAGCCCACAACTGGAGATGAAAAGGCATTTTTGCAAGACCAACTTGTTGCTCTACAAAAAGATATGGAAGCTATTAAATCTCGCATAAACGAGCTAAAGAAAGAGGAGAAGAAATGAAGATAGCAATTTCAACAGATGGTGATTATGTGTCAGCCCATTTTGGACGGTGTCCTCATTATACTATTGTAGAGATTGAACAAGGAAAGGTTTTGAATAAAGAACTTGTTGCCAATCCTGGGCACCAGCAGGGATTTTTACCTCAGTTTCTGCATCAAAAAGAAGTAAATTGTATCATTACAGGTGGTATGGGATGGCGAGCTACCGGGCTTTTTGCCGAGAAAGGGATTGAAACTATTATTGGTATTAGTGGTTCCATAGATGATGTAATAGAGAGGTTTATAAGAGGCGAGTTGAAAACAGAAGAAAATCCCTGTAAGTCAGGCGCAGGCAAGGGCTATGGAATAGAAAAGGTAAAAGAGTAATGGAAAAAGAGGAAGATAAAAAGGTTACCCAGGCTCTCTCAAGAATAAAGAATAGGGTTCTTGTATTCAGTGGCAAAGGTGGTGTTGGAAAGAGCACAGTTGCTGCTAATCTGGGGCTTGCCCTTGCTCAAAAAGGCATGCAAGTAGGTCTTATGGATGTTGATATTCATGGTCCTAATCTCCCCAAAATACTTGGAGTTGAAGGAAAGAAGATGGGTATTGTTGCAGAGAATAGGATTATACCTGTGGCTATTACTGATAAACTGAAACTTGTCTCAATGTCGTTCCTCCTATCAAGTCCTGATTTACCTGTTATATGGCGTGGACCATTAAAGATGAAAGCAATCCAGCAATTCATAGGAGATACTGAATGGGGAGACCTTGACTGGCTTATAGTTGATTCACCACCTGGAACTGGTGATGAACCTTTATCAGTCGCTCAACTAATTCCTGCTACCGGGGCTATAATTGTTACTACACCACAAGAACTTTCACTTTTAGATTCCAGAAAGGCAGTCTCATTTGCAAGAAAATTAAATTTAGAGATATTTGGAATAGTGGAGAATATGAGTGGACTTATCTGTCCGAAATGTGGAGAAAAGATTAATTTATTTAAGGAAGGTGGAGGTGAAAGGATTGCTATGGAGATGGGCGTGCCATTTCTTGGTAAGATTCCTATTGAACCAGGGATTGTTGAAACCGGGGATGAGGGTAGTTCTTTTGTATTAAAGTATCCAGAATCTGAGGCTACTAAAGCCTTTTTAAAGATAGCTGACAAAATTGCAGAAAAGAGTAAATAGGAGGTAATATGCCAAGAGGTGATGGAACAGGTCCACGAGGAGAGGGTCCAGGAACGGGTCGTGGATTAGGTAGAGGAACAGGTAGTGGAAGTAGATTGGGTCTTGGAGGCGGACAGGCATTGGGACCTGGTGGGGACTGTCTTTGTCCAAAATGTGGAACAAAAGTTGCTCACAAACTTGGGCAACCTTGCTATAATATGAGTTGTCCCAAATGTGGAACTAAAATGACAAGATGACAGGAGGGAAAGATGAAAGTGCAGATAGATAAGGAAAAATGCACAGGATGTAGTGTCTGCGAGTCTCTATGTCCTGATATTTTTGAGATGGAAGATGATATAGCCAAGGTAAAGAACCCTAATTCTGGTGATATAGAGTGTGCCAAAGAGGCAGCTGAAAGCTGCCCGGGTGAGGCGATAACTGTGGAAGAGTAAGTATGCCTGTATATTCTTATAAGTGCAAAGATTGTGGGAAGGAATTTGATATTTTAGTAGGTGTAGGAGAGGGAAATGAAGAACTAAAATGTGAGAAATGTGGCAGTAAGGACATTGAAAGGCTTTTATCAATCTTTGGTACGGGTGGTAGTTCAAGCGATAGTTCCTCCTCAGTATGCACAACTCCCACTTGACCAGTAACAGGTAAGTAGGGATTAGTTTAATCCCTGTGGATGTAAAATAATGCCTGTATATGAGTATAGATGTGAAAAGTGTGGAAAAGTAATTGAGTTGTTCCAACAGAGACTAAACAAAAGAGAATCCTTGGCATGCCCAGCTTGTGGTAGCACTCATCTCACAAAACTGATTTCCAGTCCAGCATCTGTTAGAATGGGAGATTCTTCTTCAAAAGGCACTACCTGTTGTGGAAGAGAAGAGAGATGCGATACTCCTCCCTGTTCTACTGGTGGAGTTTGTAGAAGAGACTGAATGAATATTACTGTCCTATTTGATAATTATCCTTATAAAGAGGGGTTACAAACAGGCTGGGGTTTCAGTTGCTTGATTGAAGGGTTAGAGAAAACTGTTCTATTTGACACAGGATCTGACACAAGAGTTGATGGCAATATTTTGCTGTCAAATATGGAAAAACTTGGCATAGAACCCAAGAATATAGACATAATCTTTTTATCCCACGAACACTACGACCATATAGGAGGATTAGATGTTCTACTTACCAAAAATCCAGATTGTAATGTCTATTTTCCAGTATCTTTTTCAAGTGGGTTCAAGGAAAAGTATGGTGCAAAAGGCATAACTATTAGCGAATCCACAAAAATCTGTAAAGATACACATTCAACAGGAGAGTTTGGCACATGGCAAAAAGAACAGTCTCTGGTTTTAAAGACTGCAAGGGGATTAGTAGTAATTACAGGATGTGCACATCCTGGAATTGTTAAGATAATCGAGAAAGTAAAGGAATTGTTCAAAGAGGAGATAAATTTAGTTATGGGTGGTTTTCATCTTGCAGGCTGGTCTGACAGTGAACTAAAGGAAGTAATAAACAATTTCAAAGGACTTGGTGTAAAAAGAGCTGCCCCTTCACATTGTAGTGGTGAAAGAACTATAGAGCTATTCAAACAGGAATATGGAGAAGGCTTTGTGAGGCTTGGGGTTGGAAAAAGTTTAGTAATTGAGTGAATAATACCTACCTATTTTCAAGCCCTCCAATTCTTACAATTAGATGAAAAAACATATATATGGACCTGTGCCGTCCAGAAGATTAGGTTTTTCACTTGGAGTGGACCTCGTCTCTTACAAAACTTGCTCTTTTGATTGTATCTATTGCCAGTTAGGACGGACTACCAATAAGACTATAGAGAGGAAAGAATATGTCAAAAAAGATAAGGTACTTGCTCAGATTGAACAAGAGATTTCAAAGAGGCCCGCCTCGGAAAAACAGAAAATTGATTATATTACTCTCGCAGGTTCTGGTGAACCCACACTCAATTCTACTATTGGAAAAATTATAAAAGAGATTAAAAAATTAACAGAAATTCCACTTGCAGTTCTTACCAATGGTTCTCTTTTATATAATGAAGAGGTCAGAAGAGATTTATTGTCAGCTGATTTGGTTCTCCCATCACTGGATGCGGCTGATTCAGAGACTTTTCAAACCATAAATTGTCCTCATCGGTCTCTTGATTTTAGTAAAATTATACAGGGATTAAAAGACTTTAGAAGGGAATTCAAGGGTCTTATTTGGCTGGAAATAATGTTTATCAAGGATATTAACGACAGTCTCAAAGAGATAGAACTTTTTAAATCCATTATATCAGGAATAGAGTTTGATAAAATTCAGTTGAATACTGTTATCCGTCCTCCATCTGTAAAATCTGCATTTCCTTTGGATATTGATAAGTTAAAGGAGATAAAAGATACCCTCGGTAAAAACTGTGAGATTATTCCTGATTTTAGAGGGTTGCAGAAAGAGGCACAGGATATATATTCTGAGGATATCAAGAGCCAGATTCTTGAAATAATTAAAAGACGGCCGGTTACATTGTCGGACATTTCCACATCTTTGGGCATACATAGGAACGAAGTGATAAAATACCTTAGCATACTTGAGATGAAAGATGAGATTGAAATCTATAGGTATGAAGATTTACAGTATTATGAATATAAAAGAGCAGGGTTGAACGATGAAATATAAAAAAATAAATGGCTCATGGGTAATAGTCCTTAAAAAAGATGATAAAATAATAGAGAAGTTAAAAGAATTTGTTAAACAGGAAGACATAACCTCGGGTTATTTCAATGCTATAGGGGCTGTTAATTTTGTTGAATTAGCTCATTATAATCTTGAGAAAAAGAAGTATAGTTCAAAATTACTTAGCAGACCATTAGAAATCGTTAGCTTGATAGGAAACATTGCTGTTAAAAAAAAGGAAATAGTTGTTCATGCTCACATTGTTGTTGGAACGGACAAAATGGAGTTATATGGTGGGCATCTGAAAGAAGCAAC
>JAUWAR010000104.1 GCA_030601965.1 bacterium
TGGGTGATTTTTCATACATATCACAGATTTGAATAAGCCCATCTTTATCAGACTCACTAATCCTTGTTTTGCATCTTGAGACAAAATCCTCTGGAATACTCGCGCCTTTCATACTCAAGAATCTCTCAATAATTATTGCAACACCAACAATTGAGGCTATGATAATAGGAATTATCATATAGCCACCTTTTATCAAGATTGCTAAGAAATTCATATCTCCTCCTGGCTGTGGTGTCAGGAGTTACCTCCTGACACAGATTTTATATTTTTACCCCTACTCCAATATAAATCTTCCTTTCCCTCTCTGGATAGTTTTTGAATATTTCAACTTTATTGTCAAGAAGATTATTACCCTTTATGAATACACTAACCGAAGATAGAAACTCATATTTAACTGATGCTGAAAGAATATCATAATCTTTAATATAACTGTATTTTATACCAGAAGAGAATCCCTTATAGCCAAAATTTACTGAGATTTCTAACTCGGGAACATAAAAAGGCTTTGAAAAATTATACTTTGTCATAAACCCAAAATAAGATATTTTATAACAAAGTGCTACCCACGAGAGAGAAATTGTATCTACCTCTCCCCCATTAAACGATGGATATTTTTCAGTCCACCCACCCTCTACCTCAAAAACTGTCGACTGTCGACTGTCAACTGTCAACTGAATACTGCCTGTAAAACAATTTCCATAATCCCAAATCTCCGGTTTATTGTCTATCAAGTAAGGATTTTCTCCTAAATTCTCATCTCTTGTCCTTAAAGACATCCTTTGTGTATATTCAATAGAGAAAGGGTAATATTTTACCCCAAGATACGGAGCAAAATAGGGAGATTCAGAATAGAATTTTATACCCGGTTCAACGGAAAATCTCCTTAAATTAAACTTCAAGACCTCTTGAATACTGCCAAGAAATTTTTCGTCTTGTGCAAGTTCAAGAGATGTGATGGAACTCATTGATTTAAATGGAATAAGAAGTGAATTCTTAAAGATGAAAGCCTTCTCCATTTTTTCATCAAATTCTCCAATAATAGTTTTGAAAGAGGAAGCAAAATAAGGTGATTTTGTATATCCAAGAGTGAAGAAACCCTTCTTATATTCGGGACTTTTATAGTCAAATAAATCAAATCCTCCTTTAAAGAGAAAATCCTTGTAAGTAACAACGGTAGATATTCTAAACTCATGGTCTGGTCTATTTGCTTCATTAAAATACAAAACTTTTGTATAAAAACTATCTTTACCATAAAATAGACTGAATGTGCCAGAGCCACCGATGCAGAGAGATGTATTAAAAAGGCTACTACGATAGGGATGTGTTTCTTTATACCCCTGTCTCGTTAAACTAATGCTGTATTTTCTAAACTCAGGAAAGGTGTCAACAGTATCTGGGATAAGGTCTTTCTTAATTATCTCAAGAGAAACTGCCCTTTTTCCATAAATAACTACCTCTTCTAATTCAAGTGATGGTTGAGTAAGTAACAAGTAACAAGTAAGAAGTAACAAGTTCATTTCAGCTTCTCTTTTGCCATCTTCACAAGTTCAGGGTCGTCGTTTCTCTTTATTACCATCCTGTAAAATTCCTTTGCTTTAAGAGTATCTCCAAGTTTCTCTTTTGAAAGACCTGCCTTGAATAAAGCCCTTGTAATAAAATCATTCTCACCATAAAGATGCTTGACTTTAAGATAATTTCTTAATGCCTCGCTGAAATTTCCTTGTTCAAAATATGTCTCGGCCAATCCGAATCTCGCCACAGGAAGCAATGAAAAAACTTTACTTTCAAGCACTTGTTCAAATTCTTTCCTTGCTTCATCAATATTGCCTCTTAGAAAGAATGAGTTTCCAAGTTCTAATCGTGCTCTCATAATAACTGATAACTGATAACCACTAACCGATAACTGTTTCAACTCCTCCTCACCCCTCAGAAAATCTCCCATATCAATATAGACACGAGCAAGGGTAATCTTCGCCTCTCCAATCTTCTCATAGTGAGGATAGTTGTTAATCAAGTGATTAAGGGTCTTCTCACTCAAGGGGTAATCCTTTTTATTGTAAAGTATCTCTCCAGACTCATAAAGTGCCTTTGGTGCAAACTCGCTATTCTTAAATTGAGTCGCAAGTTCTTTGTATGATTTTAGAGCCTCCTCTTCCTTCCCAAGTTTTACATAACTATTTGCCCTCCAGTAGAGTGATGTAGGTGATTTTACCTTCTCATAATATTTGATTGCCGTCTTATAATCTCCATCATTATAGCACATATCACCTGCTTTCATAATTATTGGGGTTGCAATTTCCTTGTCTTTAAACCTTTCAATATATAAATCTGCAACAGAAAGAGCAGAACTCATACCCTCTTTTGCATAGCGTGAGTCTAATATTCCCGATATTGCTCTGGATGCCTTTAATGGGTATTCTACACCAAAAACCTTAAGTGCATCTCTATAAGCATTTTCTGCACCCTCATAGTTTGCTTCATCATAATAGTTATCACCAATAAGGCACTTTACATCATAGATATTCTCGCCAGGATAGAGTTTGCACAGTTCGGTAAATGTCTCACGAGATTTCGCAAAATTTCCAAGTTTTCTATAAGCCATTCCAATAAGATATTTCGCCTTTTCGGCATCTTTATGTAGTGGATATGACGCCAAAAACCTCTCAAATCCCTCTATACTCTTATTATATTCACCAATCTCATAATATATATCCCCAACCTTAAAAAGTCCAAAGGCTTGACCTATCTTAGAGAAATATTCAATTGCCTTTTTATACTTCTTATCAAGATAAGCACAGTTTGCATGATGATAAAAAGTCTTATTTTCTTTGTATTTTTCCACAAGTTCACAAGACACAAGATATGCAGAGTGATAATCTTTATTTGCAAGATATGTAGAAGAAAGTCCTAAAAGGGCGTCCTTTTCAACCTCCTTTGATTTTAACGCAACCTTATATTCTTTTATTGCATCACCAAATCTCTCTTCTTTATAAGCAATCTCAGCAAGCAGAAGATTTATTTTACCAGTCTTTTCCCCTATTAAACCAATGGATTCTTTTGCCTCTTTCTGTTTCCCTATTTTATAATAAGTAACAGCCAACCTATAAAGAGGCTCATCTTTTTTTGTCTCATTATAAAGAGTTCTATATTGATTTATTGCCTTTTTATAATCTCTTTTTTCAAAATATGAATGCCCAATCATGAGATTTGATGTATAATTCCCCACCTTTCCAAAATAGTTTATGGCTTTATCATAATTCTTGAGGTTATAATAACACCTCCCTATTCTCTCATAAGCATCTTTTTCGTATTTTGGATTTCCGGCAAGTTTTTCGTATGCGGTTATACTATTTTCATACTCTCTTAAGGCAAAATATGCATTGCCAAGTCCCATCATTGATAAAGGAATTTTAGAGAGTTTGTAAAATGATATTGCTTCCTTAAATCTCTTTAGATGGGAAAGCGACTCGCCAATGAGACAGAGTGCCTCATTCTCGTATTTACCCCTTATCTTCTTAAATCTCTTAATTGCATTCTCGTAATCACCCTTTTCATAGACAGATTTAGCAGCCATAAACTCCGATTTATCTGCAAGTTCTCCCTGTTTTATAGACCCAAAATAGGTTAAAGCATCATCATATTTCCTGAGTTCCAGATATGAATAACCTATTGCAAGAATAGCGTAGTCCTTATATTCTGGGGCAGTTACTTTTTTATAATATTCTATTGCTGTTTCATATTTCTTCTTTTGATAATAACCTTCACCAAGCCAATAGGACACGGGTTTTTTATCTTTAATAGATTCAAATACTTTAAGCCCATCGTCATATTTCCCAAGATTATAGTATGCGGAGCCCATTCTAATAGTTGCATCTATGGCAAATGGAGATTCAGGATATGTCTTTTGGAGTGTATCAAATTCCTTTATTGCGTTTTCATATTTTTTTTGCCTATGCAGACATTCTGCGGCAAAATATCTGGCATTGGGGATAAGTTCAGAGTTTGGGTTCTCCTGAATAAAAGACAAAAACTCCTCTCTTGCAATGGCATACATCCCATCTCTAAACAGTCCAGCCGCGAGTTTTAAGTCCTCTGATTGAGAAAATAGGAATGGAGAACAGAAAACAGAAAATAGAAAACAGAAACAAAAATTTCTAAACATAGTTATAGTAACTACATACCAAAGGCAGAATTTGTCAAGAAAAAATAAAGCCTGAATAATAAATTGCAAAATTCTTGTAATTACAAGTTTTTTTGTACGGATTTTAC
>JAUWAR010000097.1 GCA_030601965.1 bacterium
TCACACATCACACATCACACATCACACATCGCTGATATTGCTGCAAGTTTTCAGGAGGCAGTTTGTGATTCACTTATTGAAAAGGTTATAAAAGCATCGGAAGATATGAAAATTTCTCGGGTTGGTATTGCTGGAGGCGTATCAGCAAATGGGAGGCTCAGAGAAAAACTCAAAGAAATTGGAGAAGAAAAGGGAATTGCCATTTCATTTCCTGAAAAGGAATTTTGCACAGATAATGGTGCAATGATTGCACTTTGTGCAAGTTATTATCTTGAAAGAGGCATCTCTTCTCCTTACGATTTAAAGGCAGAATCACAAGCACGGTTAAGTTGTTAAAAACTAAATGCGGAATCCAATTATAATTCTTTGTTAAAATATAGCAAGGAGGTAAAACTATGACCAGTTTTAAAAATAGAATTATTCGGGCAGCAAAGTTAGATGTGGACCTCTATGAAGAGGTTGAGGCAGATGAAACAGCAATGAGACAGGCAATGGGAGTTGTAGTCCTGTCCAGTGTGGCTGCTGGTATAGGAGCAATTACCAGAGGAGGCTTCAATGGTCTCATTATAGGTATAATAGGAGCACTGATTAGCTGGTATATATGGGCATTTCTTACATACTGGATAGGAACAAAATTTTTACCAGAACCACAAACTGAAGCTGATATCGGTCAACTATTACGAACCATTGGATTTTCCAGTTCCCCTGGTCTCATCAGGATATTCGCAATTATACCAGGACTTAATTGGATAATATCTTTCGCTGCTTCTATTTGGATGCTCATTGCGATGGTGATTGCGGTTAGACAGGCACTTGACTACAATAGTACTGGACGCGCTGTTGGAGTCTGTGCTATAGGATGGATTATTCAACTCCTGATAATGTCTGCCATTTTTGTTATGGTGAGGTAAAATGATTAATCTTTCTATCCTTATTTCTTTCGCCATTTTATCCAATATAGAAAGAATACCTGGTAATAACACAAGGGGTCCTTTTTACATAAAAGATACTTTCATCCTCCAGAACTCAGAAAAAATCTCTCTAAATGATGCTACTATTGAAAAGGAAGATTATGAGATTAATTATACAAAAGGAATAGTCTATCTGAAAAATTCACTCTCAATAGATGACACCCTTCATATTATCTATGAAAAACTTCCCTTTGACCTTAAACTTGAATATTTTCACTGTAGATTAGAAGATTCCTTGCCGGTTACTGAGAGCACTACACCAAGTGTCATTGCGAGGAGCGAAACGAAGCAATCTCCTGACAAGTCATTTATCCAGGGTGATAAGACTTTTGGTATCTCTTTTGGCACAGGAAGAGACCTGTCATTTGACCAGTCTATGCACATAAACATAAATGGTAATATCACTAAAGATGTAAAAATACAAGGGGTTCTCAAAGACGACAACCTTCCTATTCAACCTGAAGGCACCACAGAAGACCTGAGAGGTATAGATAAAATATTTGTAAATGTCCAGGCAAAACATTCAAAGGTGACTTTTGGTGATTTTGAGCCAGAAATGAATAATTCTATGTTTGGAATACTTAATAGAAAACTTGAAGGGGCAAGAGGAGAAATATGGACCAACTCGGGAAATGCTAAACTTATGGTAGGAGGGGCTCTTTCAAAGGGAAAATTTAAAAGAGTGAACCTTGAAGGTAAATTGGGCAAACAAGGTCCTTACGAACTTGTAGCAGGTTCACCTGGTAATGGAGTAATAATAGCAGGTTCTGAAAAGGTATTTCTGAATAAAAAACTACAAAATAGGGGAAAAGATTATACTATAGAGTATTCTTCAGGCACTCTTACCTTTACATCACAGAAAGTAATAGAAGATGGCGATGAGATTGATGTAGAGTTTCAGTATAACGAGGAGGGTATAACCTCGTGGGGGTCTAAAAGAATGACATACATTGGAGAGGGTTCTCTTAGGCATAAAAATTGGAATTTAAAAATGCAGGTCTTTGATGAACAGGACATTTTGCATCAGTCAGACTCTGATAAATTCAAAGAAATAGAAACCGATAAGACATGGATAGACGGTGGAGAATATGTCGGAAAAGGAAATGGTAGTTATATCAAGACAGTTGACGGTCAACAGTCAACAGTTGACAGTATCTATTTTTATATGGGATATGGTAATGGAGATTGGCAAGTTAGTTTCACAGATGTGGGTGAAGGTAATGGAGAGTATGAATTTGATAATTCTATTGGAGGTTATGTTTGGACTGAACAAGGGAGATACATCCCAAAGATTGAAATCTCTCTACCAGAAGAAAATGGCATTTTTATTACAGGATTACAAGGAACATTTGGAGATACAAAATTAGGCATTGAATTTGGAATGAGTAAATCTGATAAAAACAGATACTCTCCATCTTCAAAAACAGGTTCTGCTTATGGAGTCTCATTTATATCACAGAAAAAATTATACAGTATAGAAACCAAATTTATGAATTTAGATGATAAATTCTTATTTCCCGGTAATGGTGATACCACTTCAAGTGAGCACCTTGCAGGTAAGACTATAGAAGGAAAACTCATTCTCACGCCAAAATCATTCCTGAAACTTAACGGAGGATATAAAAAAGTAGGAAGTAGGAAGTATGAAGTAGGAAGTAGAGAAGAAGAATATGGATTTGCTATTACACCAAGTGCATTGCCAAATCTGTCTTATGACCATTTGGAAAGAAAAGGGGAACAGGATGAGGTAAAAGAAGATAGGGGAGAGGCATCACTTCCCAATTTCCAATTTACTCCCTTTGTTAAATATGAGACAAAACAGAGAAACTATAGAAAAGGTATTAAAAAAGGTATTGGGATTAGAGGGTCTAATTTTCTTATAGAAGCAAATCAAGAAAACATAGATTCATCTGGTATGCATCTTGAAAATATTGGTTCTCTAAAAATATCCTTTTCAAGAAAGGACATCTTGCTTAATTGGACACACAAAGAGATTGTAGGAGGGGTATCCCAAAATGAGAAAATGGATTTCGGAGGATTAAATGCACGAAAGAATATGTTCAAAGACCGTTTATCACTTGGTGTTGATTACGATATTTCCAGCACTGAAAAGAAACTAATGAGAGAGGAGTATTACAAAGTAGAACAGGGCAAGGGAAGTTATTCTTTTGACACCCTTTGTGGTGAGTATTATCCAGATAGAGATGGAGATTATGAGAAGAGGCTTATTCCGGTGACTGAACCTGAGATGTCCCGTAAATTTTCTCTTATTCACAGAATAGATGTTTCTCCTTTGTCTTTTATTGACTTAAATCTTCAATTAGGCAAGATAGGAGAAGGAAAGAGAATTAGTTTTAGAAAAATGAAGGATGCATATATTGACCGCAATTTCTTAAGAACAGGCATTCAGGTATATAATTTTAGTATCAATTATAGGAGAGAAGACTATTATGACAATAGAATCCAGGGAAGGCAGGTTTTTAGAAAAAGAGAAGGCACTGAACTCTCATTTACCAAAAACTTCTTTGAGGCATCAGTTGATAGAACACTGGACGAGAGGAGGGTTTTTGATAATCTTGAGTGGAGGGAGCTCAAGAGGGATTTACGATTTACGATTTACGATTTGTCATTGCGAGGAGCAGAGCGACGAAGCAATCTAAAGAATAAGATTGCTTCGCTATCGCTCGCAATGACATTAGAGAATAGAGAGATTAGGGATATAATCTTTTCTCCTGAAGGGGACATCAGTCTTAATGCTATTTCTATTTGTCCTGGTTTAGTATATAATTTTAAAAAAGGGGTGTTTGAATCAGGCATCGGGCTTACTTATAGAGCAAGTGGGTCTCAAGGGTTCTTACCTCCAGATGTGAATGCACTTTACCCCTTAGGGATGACCAAGAAATGGAATATCAGTTTACAGGTAAAATCTGACAAGAAAATAAGTTATCTTATTCAATACAGTGGGGAGGCAAGACCATCAAAGAAAATAACGCACACAGGTTCTTGTGAGGCGAGGATGAACTTTTAATGCCTGAACGACTGTTTTTTGTCGGAATATTAGAAAAACACGAGGAAAAGTGGGAAAAAATAGATTCTCTTGATGAACTCTGTAGTCTGGGAAAGACTGCAGGTGGTGAGGTTGTAGAGAAAATTCTCCAGAGAAGAGATAGAATTGACCCCAAATACTTTATTGGAAAAGGTAAAGCACAACAACTTGGAGAGATAGCAAGGGATTTAAATATTGATACATTTTGTTTTGATTGTGAACTTACACCAACACAGGTAAGAAATCTTGAGGACACTACAGGTAGAAAAGTAATAGACCGAACTGAACTTATTCTTGATATTTTTGCCCAACACGCAAGGACCAAAGCCGCAAAGATTGAGGTTGAACTTACCCAATTAAACTATCGCCTCTCTCGCCTTTCTGGGAAAGGAATTACACTTTCCAGACTTGGTGGAGGTATCGGCACAAGAGGACCAGGAGAACAGAAACTTGAAGTTGATAGACGACGGACAAAAGAGAGAATAAACCGTCTTGGAAAAAGTTTAAAGAAAATAGAAATAAGTAAAAAAATTCAGAGCAAAAAGAGAAAAAACCTTTTCAGAATTGCTCTTGTTGGTTATACCAATACCGGCAAATCCAGTATAATGAATGCCCTTACTAAATCAAACCTTCTGGTAGATGATAAACTCTTTTCCACACTTGACGCCACGACCCGAGTTCTAAGTCATCAGAGCACCGGAGCACAGGAGCACCAGAACACTAAGATATTAATAACTGATACTATAGGTTTTGTAAGGCGCCTCCCTCATGGTCTTATAACATCTTTTAAATCTACACTTGATGAGGCTATTACTTCTGATTTAAGACTTCATATTATTGATGTATCACATCCTCATTCTGAG
>JAUWAR010000101.1 GCA_030601965.1 bacterium
GTTGCCCCTGTTGGAAAATCAGGACCTTTAATATAAGCACCAAGGTCTTCAATCTCAGGATTATCTATAAGACTAACAAGCCCATCAATGACCTCTGAAAGATTATGTGGCGGGATATTTGTTGCCATACCCACAGCAATTCCCGATGTGCCATTAGCAATAAAGTCAGGAAACCTGGATGGCATAAACACAGGTTCTTTTAACCTGCCGTCAAAATTATCTACAAATGGAACAGTCTCCTTGTCTATATCCTCAAGCATCAACTCGGCAATCTTTGATAGCCTTGCCTCTGTATATCTGTATGCGGCAGCATTATCGCCATCTATAGAACCAAAATTACCCTGTCCATTAATAAGGGGATACCTCATAGAGAAATCCTGTGCCATCCGAACAAGTGCATCATATACAGCAATGTCACCATGAGGATGATATTTACCTATAACTTCACCAACCACAGTTGCACATTTCCTGAATGGTTTATTAGATACAAGACCCATATTTTTCATAGCATATAGAATGCGTCTATGAACAGGTTTAAGTCCATCCTTTACATCTGGAAGTGCCCTTGACACAATCACACTCATACTATAGTCAAGGTATGCCTTTTTCATCTCATCCTCAATATATACAGAAATAACCTTTTCCATAATAACCTTTTACTTTGCCAATTTCTCTAATCTTTTGAATCTTTCTATGAAATTTGGCTTATATTCCTCTGACAGTGTTTTGGCAAGCCACTCCATCCTCTTCCAATCAAGATTAATGGCTTCATTTTTTAATATCCCCTTAATGTCTTCCCAATCTTTTGGCTTGGCACTTCCCAATTTGTAGATTATGAGTTCCTCAGGTGGCGATATCTTCCAATCCTTATTAAATATCCTAAGTTTAACAGCTCTTTTAATCGCCTCGTGGTCAATAGTATAACTTGCCATTCTTAAGTCAATTGAATAGCCCTCTTTATATGTCAATTTGGCTGGTAACCTGTTCAAGAGCTTATTTTTGACCTTCCCGTAATTAAAATCAAACCCCTCTTTTTCAAATTCCTTAAGCAGTTCATTAAGTCTCTCTTTATCAGCAATAATAACTATATCTATATTAGCTGTAGCAACTGGTATTCCCCAACAAGAGCAAGCTACTCTTCCAATGAGGAAATAGTCCACATTTATTTTATGCAATGCTTTATGTGTTTTTATTGCTATTTCTCTTAAGATATTCCCTCCCTGCTTTATGGAACTCGTACACAAAATCGCAAAGTTCCTCAAAAATTTCAGCCCGTTTTTGTGGCTCTTTTGGTAGATATTTTATTTCTTCTTCCTTTAGTTTATCGTATTCTCTAAAAATCTTTTCAAAAAGTTCTCTCTTGTCCATATTATTTCTTTTGAATCTGATAAGTTAAAACCTCACTTATTCGTTTATCAATAGGGATACCAAGTAGCCATCGGTTAAGTGATGTAATAGCATCCTGATAACTCGGCAAAATACCTGCTCCCCATTCTCTTAACTCCTTTGACTCAAAAGGAATATCCTCTTTAGTGCCAATAACCATTATCATTTCTTGAATATTATCTCTTTCTGGTGGAAGTCCCAACCTGAAATGAATTCCCTTTTCTTGCCATTCTTCAGAAGGTATTTCATAAATTTTATCTGCTTGAACCAAATTATCTTCCATATACATTACAAAAATTTTTATATCTCATAATACCCCAATATAAATTCAAAAATCAAATATCAAAATGCAAAATTCAGTAAATATACGCTCTTTTAGAAATGTCAAGTCAAGAGATCCATTCTTTGGATCCAATTTTATCCCCCATTGCTCCATTGTGAGAGCACCTATCAAGATATCTATCTCTTTACCATCTGCCTTACCAATTTTGTCAACAGGAGTGGCTTCTGTATCAAATCCAAGCCCTTCAATCTTTCCACGAATTGCACAAAATTCTTTCACTTCTATTTCTCTTCCTCCTATTGCTACTTTGTAAGGTCTAAGAACAGAGCGTAAAGGGACATCTTTTAAGAACTTTTTTACCACATAGGTAAGAGTTGCCCCAGTGTCAAATAGGGCTACTCCCTGTTGTCCTTCAATCTCTATGGTTTTTATTATACGGCTCATCTTTTATCTCCTTTAAACTTTAAAACTTCAAACCAATCCTCAAAACTTTTTGAATTTTCCCTTTTCATAACTTAGATTTCGTCATTCGCCTGTCCGCCGAACAGGTTCTTTGGCAGGCGGGGATTTCGTCATTCTCTTTATCCCCTGTTCTGCTTCTTTTGTCAACTTATAATCTGGACAAAGAGAAAGCACCTCATTATATAATGATATTGCCTCTACCGTATCATAAATTGCCTCAGCACACTTTGCCGCAAAAAGACTTGCTCGTCCCTTTAAATCCTGACTATTATATTCCTCTTTTGCGGAAAGATAGAATTCTTTAGCAGTTTCATATTCTTCTTTATCAAAGTATAAAGAACCAAGAAGCATTTTTGCCTCTTCTTTTGTATCTCCTTCTCCGTTATTTACAATGAACTCAAGTGTCTTTAAGTAATCCTCTAATTCTCCTTCTTTTTCATAGGTCTTTGCAATCTCAAGGTATCCTGCCCATATCCTTTTATCACCTGGATATCTCTCTATAAACCTACTAAAAGCAATTCTTGCCTCTTCTGGTTTCTGAAGTTTTTTATATGCTCTTCCAATAGCATACTCCGCATCCTTTGAGAAAAGAGACCCGGAAAACTGACTTGCAAGTATCTCGTATTCTTTTATCGCACTCTCATGGTCCCCAAGAAGTGAATAAATGCCCGCAATATTCAATCTGGCACGAGGGGCATAAGAAGTGCCAAAAACCCTTTTATATTCTTCAATTGCCTTCTCATATTCCCCAAGTGTGAACCAACACTCGGCAAGTCCAAATAGTGCTTTATCTACTTGGTTTGACCAACTGAAATCATCTATTACTTTTTTATACGAGGAAATAGCTCTCGTCAAGTTTTTAACCTTAAAATAATATTCAGCAATCTCAATCTGCAGTTCTGCACTCTTGTGACTATCTGGATATTTCTTAACAAAATTCTCTAACACTTTTAGGGGATGGTCATATACCCCCATTTTGTAATAACATCTTTCAATCTTAAAGTTTGCCTCATCTTTTAGGACCGAAGTCCTTGAAACTGATGGAGATGTGACCTTAGAGAAATAAGAAATGGCACTTTTATACTTTCCCTGTTCATAATACGCATCTCCAATCATAGCTATGGAATAGAGATAAAATTTACTTTCAGGATACTTTTGGATGAACTCTGTCATCTCTTTTATTGTTTCGGTATATTCCCCTTTAAGAAAATACGCTTTACCTATAAGATATTTGGCATCGTCAACAAGCAAGGAGCTGGGTGTAGTGTTGATAACCTCTCTAAAAAGTGCGATGCTTTCATCAAACTTTCCTAATTTGAACCCTGCCCTGGCTGTGTAATAGAGGGAGATAGGTCTAAACTCATCTTCAGGATATAGAGTATAAAATGTTTGGAAAAACTCTCTGGCTTTATTCCATTTATTTAGTTTATAATAAGTCCATCCAAGTCCATATATTGCCTCTCTTTTGTATTGTCCATCTAAACTATTCTTATAACATTTTTCTGCCTCCTTGAATCTCTTAAGATTATATAAAACCTCTGATTGAAACAGGTTATCTTCACACTCTCTAAAATATGGGAGTGCAGATTTATATTTTTTTAACTTATAATAACAAAGCCCCAAGTTGTAGGAGGGGTTTTCTAACCCCGATAGATTATATCGGGACAAGAATGTCCCTCCTACAGCCATGTCTTGTTCACATCTCATAAAACAAGAAATCGCCTTTTCATACTCTCCTTCTTGATAATGAACCGCTCCCTGTGCATAGAAATAATGACCTTTTTTGAATGCCTCAATTGCCTTTTGTGGATTATTTTGTTTTAAGGCTATAAGTCCGAGATAATAATGAGCCTCATTATCCTGATGTGATACCTCTCCCGAAATCCCAAAATACTCCTCTGCCTTGTCAAATTCTCCTCTTTTAAAATATATCTTTCCGAGAACTGTGCTCGCTTCATCAAATCTTTTAAGATAGGCAATTGCTTCTTCATATTGTTTATCCTGATAAAACACTTTTCCAAGTTCAAATTCGGCTCTCTTGCTATCTTCTACTCCTTCTATAAGAACTTTTTTATAAACTACTATTGCTGTTTTATAATCACCCTTATTACTATAGTAATCCCCGGTTTCTAACAATGATGGAAAGCATATAAAAGAGAGTAAAAGAAAAGTCATTTATCTTTCAATCATCCTTCCTGCATGTTTTATAGTTGTTCCCATTATTGAATAATCTTTTATATGAATTTCAAGTAACATTCTCTTCCCATACAAGAATTCTACCGCAATGCTCACAACATATAACTTTATCGCCTTTCCTGATTTCAACTGTGAACTGGGGAGGTATTAGATTGTTACAACCTGTGCACAATGGTCTTGTTATAGCTGAAACCCCTATTTCGTCCCTCTTTGCTCTTATTCTCTCGTATTTTGTGACAAGGTAGTTATCAATCCTGGATATAAGTCTCTTTCGCTCATCTTCTTTTATTTTAAGTTTATCTATTACATCAGATTGTTCACTCTCAAGGATTTTCCTGTCTTTTTCAAACTCTTTTCTTTTCTCTTCTGACCCACTTTG
>JAUWAR010000155.1 GCA_030601965.1 bacterium
AACGATAATTGCCGCTCTCATAGGCATTTTTATGGTAGGGGTGTAGATTATTCCTTCTCAATTTCTTCCAACACCTCATCTGGGATGTCAAAATTGGAGTGGACTTTCTGAATATCCTCATGCTCTTCGAGCATATCCATAAGTTTTAGTAGAGTGTGAGCTTGTTTGGCGCCAACTTTTATTGTACTTTGAGGGACTTTTGTGAGTTCAGCCTGACCGTACTTTATTTTTTTATTTTCTAATGTTTCTTTCATCTTTTCAAATAATTCTGGGGATGTAGTAACTCTAAAAGAATTGTCTTCGGTTTCTATATCATCAATTCCGAGTTCAAGTCCTATTTCAAGGAGTGTATCTTCATCAGCGTCTGCTTTATCTACATACATAATTCCCTTATCAGCAAACATCCATGCTACGCAACCGGAAGCGCCGAGATTCCCTCCAGATTATGAAAAGAAAAGCCTTATTTCAGCAGTTGTTCTGTTCTTGTTATCTGATATTGCCTCTATAAGTATGGCTACCCCGGCTGGGCCATAACCTTCGTAATTTATTTCCTCAATAGTTATTCCAGAGAGTTCTCCTGTGCCCCTTTTTATCGCTTTTTCAATGTTCTCTTTTGGCATTGATTGGGCTTTCGCAATAGCCATTGCTGTTCTTAACCTTGGATTTGTATCAGGGTCTCCTCCCTGTCTTGCTGCTAATGTTATCTCTTTAATGAGTTTGCTAAAAAGAATTCCCCTTTTTGCATCTGTTTGACCCTTTTTGTGCTTTATAGATGCCCATTTTGAATGTCCTGACATAATACCCCCCTTTTTTTAAATTCAAAACCTATTTCTCAATGCATATAGTATCACGGGTTTTTTTAACCCTTAAAAAAGGAATGTCAATACTTGAACCTGTTGTTCCTTTTTCAATCAGTGAAAGTGCATCCTTCACATGACAAAAAGTGATTCTTTTTTTATCACCTTTTAATAATTCTATAGCCTTTCTTATTATTCTTCGCTTTATACTAATATCATAAGATAAAAATTTAGATAAATCAAGTATTATTTTATGGGAGTTTTGTTTTTTTACTGTTTTTCTAAAAAACTTCTTTGTTTGTTCTTCAAGAAAGGCGTCTTCTTTTTCTAAAATCTCTCTTGTATTAACAACTTGTTCAATAACATTGGGATTGAGTTCAAGAAGAAATGGAATAATATTAGCTCTCACGAAATTTCTCATATATTCAAGTTCATAATTTGATGCATCTATACAATAGTCAATAGAGTTTTGCTCAAGAAATTCTATTATATTTTCTCTTTTTATCTCAATAAGTGGTCTTATGATATTATTAGTTTTAGGTTTTATGAGTGTAAGACCTTCAAGTCCTGTGCCTCTTGCAATTCGCAGGATTAGTGTTTCTACCTGGTCATTTGCTGTGTGTCCTGTAGCAATTTTATTCATACCAAGAGAATTGGCTAAATCTTTTAAAAAGGAGTATCTAACTCTTCTTGAGGCATCCTCTATACCGAGTTTATTCTCTTTTGCATAAAGCCTCACATCTACTTTAGTTGTATTACAGGGGATATCAAGAGAACCTGCAAGGTTTTTGACAAATTGTTGGTCATTATCTGCCTCTTTTCGTAAAGAGTGATTCAGGTGAGCAATATGGAGTTTAAGGTCATAGGTGGGTTTCAAGGACAGGAGGCAGTGCAGAAGAAAGATTGAATCTGGTCCGCCCGATAGGGCGATAATAACTCTATCACCTTTTTTTAGGAGTTTATATTTCTCTATGGTCTCTTTTAC
>JAUWAR010000016.1 GCA_030601965.1 bacterium
ATAAAAGAGAATATAGGTAAATGGCAGGAAGAATTTATGCGGAAGAAGAAAGATGAGATATACAGAGAGTGGTTCAGAAATCTCATTGAGATTGCAGAGATAGAAGACTATAGATTTAGAATAAAATAGACGACTTAAGGATGTTTTGGAGATTTCTTTATACGGGTGTAAATGATGGTTTTTATAATATGGCTCTGGATGAGGCAATATATGAAAACTTTAAAGACCTCAAGGCATTTTATCCTACTATAAGATTTTATACCTTTTCACCACCTGCGATTACAATTGGATATCATCAGAATATAGAGGATACAAAATATGAGATTCTTCGCTTCGCTCAGAATGACAGACCTGACTGCCGTCAGGCAAGTTATGATATAGTCCGAAGACCTACGGGAGGAAGGGCAGTGATTCACAAGAACGATATTACTTATAGTATGGTATTCGCCCAAGATGACCAATTCTTTGGCGGTTCAACTATTGAGACATATAAATTCATATCAGAGCTTTTTGCAAAAGCCATTAGAAAATTGGGTATAAAAACAGAGTTAGTAAAAATTAATACTAATCACCGATTAACCAGTCACCAATCACCATTATGTTTCAGCATTCCATCAAGATATGAACTTGTTGTAGAAGGAGAGAAAATTCTTGGTTCTGCTCAAAAAAGAGAAGATGGTTTTATATTACAGCAGGGTTCTCTTATCTTTAAAGGTAATAGAAATGAAGTAGTAAATGCCATAAGAGAAGAGATGAAAGATAACGGGATTGAATTTATAGAAGTAGGCTTGACAAACAAAGAGATAAAATTAGCAAGAAGTATAGTAGCTAAATACAAGTCACAGAAGTAGAATTTTTCAAAAAAATCTTGACAATAATTTAGTTAATTAGTTAATTGGTTAATTAGCGCTTATTACGATTCAGCGATTAACCAATTATTGTAACAAGGAGGAAAAAATGGTTGATTATTTCAAGGCAGGGGGATTTTGGATGTGGTTCCTTTTAGGAACCGCTCTTGTTGGTGTTGCTTATGTCATTGAGAGATTTATTACTTATGCGCTCTCAAGAATAAATGTAAAGAAGTTTATAACAGATCTAAAGGTTACACTCAGGGAAAAAGGAATTGATGCAGGAATTGAGGTGTGTATGCAAGAGAAGTCTCCGGTGGCGAGAATAATTGAAAGCACTCTGGAGAGTTACAAAAAGATAGGACCTCAAAAAGATGCACTTGAGGAATCGGTTATAAGAGCGGGAACTACTGAACTTGCATTCCTGGATAGAGGGTTACCAATTCTTGCAGCTGTATCCACTATAGCGCCCATTATTGGCTTTCTTGGCACTGTCACGGGGATGATTCATGCATTTCAGTCAATAGCGATTGCAGGTGAGGTTGAGGCAACTCTTGTTGCAACTGGAATATCAGAGGCATTGATTACAACTGCCACAGGACTTGCCATTGCCTTCCCGATAGTTGGTTTTCATGTCTATTTTACTGCAAGGTCAAATGCCTATACCAGAATGATGGAAACAGCAGCTACTGACTTTATAACCTTTCTAATAGAGGAAAAACCGAGATGATCTGTCATTCCGAACTTGTTTCGGAATCTCAATATTAAGAGGGAGATGCTGAAACAAGTTCAGCATGACAAGGAGAAACCAAGATGATAATGCGTAAAAGAAGTGCAAGTAAGGCAGAGATCCCTACTGCTTCTATGGCAGATATTGCTTTTCTTCTTATTGTCTTCTTTATGCTTACAACAGTATTTGCAACTGAAAAAGGACTTCAAATTGTGCTTCCCGAGAAGGGTGAGGAGGTCAAGATAAAAAAGACAAATATTGCCGAGATTCTTGTTAATGCGAAAGGACAGGTAAAAATTGGGGAAAGAGAAGTTCTTCTTCCTGAAATAAAGCAGACTGTTGAAAGTATGTTAGCCCAGAATGATAGTCTGGTATTCTCTCTTCGGATAGATAGGAGATGCAAATATAATAAGGTTATAAAAGTTTTCGATCAGTTGAAACTCGCAAATGCAAAAAGGATTGCCTTTGCCCCACCAAGAGGAGAGAAGTAAATACGAAAATGCTGGATTTGGTAAAAGATTTTTTTCTTGACAAATATTATAAAAATGCGTATTCTTTCCGGATATAGAGCTACTGGGAAGATTCATATCGGAAATCTATTTGGTAGTCTTATAAATTGGACAAAACTTCAGGATAAATATGAGTGCTTTTTTGAAATTGCAGATTGGCATGCACTGACAACGGGTTATAATAATACAAGGGAATTAAAGAAATATATTGTGGAAATGACAAAAGATTGGCTTGCTTGTGGAATTTCCGAGACGAAATCAACCATTTTTGTTCAGTCAAGTGTGAAAGAGCATGCAGAACTTTATCTTCTTTTTTCTATGATTGTGCCTGTGCCCTGGCTTGAACGTAATCCAACATTGAAAGAACAAATAAGAGATTTACATCTTCAAGGAAAGGTAAATTATGGTCTTTTAGGATACCCTGTGCTTCAGGCCGCAGATATTCTGATTTATAAAGCAGAGAAGGTTCCTGTAGGAGAAGACCAGCTTGCACATCTTGAATTATCAAGAGAGATTGCACGGAGGTTTAATTCATTGTTCAGTCCAATTTTTCCAGAGCCCGAGCCTATGCTTACAGCATCTCCCAGAATCCCTGGAATTGATGGTCGCAAGATGTCAAAATCTCTTGGAAATAGTATTCTTGTAGAAGATGATGAAGAAACGATAAGAGAAAAGATAATGAGTGCTTATACAGACCCTGAAAAAATTTATAAGGGGGACAAAGGTCATCCCGACAAGTCGGGATGTGTGGTTTTTGCATATCATAAAATAGTTAGTGAGAATTGGGAAGGCATAAAAGAGGATTGCATTAGTGGAAAATTGGGTTGTGTGGACTGTAAAAAGGGGGCATCAAGAAATATGGCTGAATTATTGGGTCCATATAGGGAACGAAGGCTCAATATAAAGGATGAAAGGGTATGTGAAATATTAGAGGATGGGTCTAAAAAGGCACAAGTATTTGCCAGTCAGACATTGGAGGAAGTTAGAAAAGCAATGAATCTGTGGTAGATTAGTGACTCACTACTCACCAATTAACCAAAGAAAAGGAGGTCTTATGGTGTTTAACTACAAGGATGTTCTTAGAGCTCCAAAACTTGGTTTTTCAGCCAAGAAGATATGGGTTGGATTTCTGGGGCTTCTCGTTGGCACTATCTTTTATTCAGTGTTTTCGTATTTTGCCTTTGCCTGTAGTCCTGACTGGACATGGGTAGCGATTTGGCAACAGTTCAGGTATGTTCCTGTTCCGGTTATTGGTATAACTTCTCTGCCCTGGTATGGTTGGATACTGTGGGTTGTGGGAGTTGCCTTTTTTATAGGTATAAATCTCCTGAGTATAGGTGCAATTTCAAAACTTACATTTGAACAACTGAAAGGAGACGAATTCTATGAGGTTACAGATGCGATTAAGTTCTCTTTGAAACAATGGAAAGGGATAGTTCTTTCACCTGTAGTTCTTGCAATATTTATAGCGGCTCTTATATTTACTGCTTTCATCCTTGGTCTTGCAGGTAGAATACCCTATGTTGGACAGATACTTATGGGTATCTTCTTTATTCCCATCGCTTTTGGAGGATTATTTGTCGTTTATCTTGCTATTGTATTCCTGCTCTCATTTATCCTCTCTCCGGCAGTCTCTGCGACATCTAAAAGTGATACCTTTGATACTCTGTTTGAACTCTTTTCTTGTCTAAATGACCAGACCTGGAGACTCTCGCTCTGGCAGGCATTCGTAGGTTTTTGTTCTGTTGCTGGAGTATATATTTTTGGTTGGCTTACAAAACAAGCATTACTTCTTTTTCATTGGTCATGTAATCTCTGGTCTGGAACACGAATGATAGCAGGAGAGTCTCATAGATGGTTTGATACGATCTGGCAGAATGGACTTTATTACCTTGCTCCATGCCCACCAATTAAATGCTTAGAGGCTGCTGTTGGAAGACTCACTCCCGTGCTTATATATCCTCAGCCATGGATGCAGGTAAATCCGGCAGAATGGGTAGGAGGGTTTTTAATTGGAATCGCCTTCTATTTCATTGCATTCTTTGTTATCGGCTATGGCATAGCGACATGGGGAACAGGGCAAACTCTTATATATACAGTCCTTGTGAAAATGAAAGATGACAAAAATCTTCTTGAACAAAAAGAAGAGGAGTTTGAAGAAGAAGAGAAAGAAGAGAAACCTGAAGAGAAGGTAGAACCAGAAAAGGAAGAAGAGAAAAAGAAAGAGGAGAAAGAAGAGGAAAAGAAAGAGGAATAAGAATTAAGGGCCTGGGTTCTCCTGAAATCCTTGAAGGAAGAGTTCTCGGGCCCTTTCTTATAAGAGAGAAGTGATATGAGGTGGACCAAAACATATATTCCAACATTTAAGGAAAATCCTAAAGGGTGTGAAGTAAAAAGTCACATTTTATCCATAAGAGCAGGACTCATGAGTCCTCTTTTCAGTGGCGTTAATATTTATCTTCCTCTTGGCTGGAAAATACTTTTAAAAATTGTCTCTATCATTAGAGAAGAAATGGAGAGAATTGGGGCGCAAGAGTTGTTACTTCCGTCTCTTTCTCCTTCTTCCTTATGGGAGGAAACTGGCAGATGGAAGGAGTATGGAAAGGATATGTTCAAATTTAAAGATAGAAAGGGTGGTGATATGTGTCTTGCTCCAACACACGAAGAAATCATAACTGAAATTGCAAGAAATGGAATAAAGTCATACAGAGACCTTCCACAGATATGGTTTCAGATTCAAACAAAGTTTAGAGATGAACCCCGTCCCAGAGGAGGGATGTTAAGAGCAAGAGAATTTATTATGAAAGACTCGTACTCACTTGATACTGACGAGAAAAGCTTTGAGAAAAGTTACTCTCTGCATAGAACTGCATATCAAAACATTTTCAAAAGATGTAGTCTTGACTTTGTAATAGTAACTGCATCAAGTGGACTTATGGGAGGTAGCCTCTCAGAAGAGTTTATGGTATTTTCAAAAACAGGCGAAGATGCTATTGTTATATGTGAAAATTGTGGTTATAAGGCAAATAGAGATATAGCAGTCTCAAATACTAATGACAGCGCTGATAGGTGTCCAAAATGTGGTGAAAAATTAAAAATTAAGAACGCTATTGAAATAGGTCATATCTTTAGACTTGGCGAGAAATATTCCAGAGCAATGGGCGCATTCTTTCTTAACACAAATGGTGATAGAGAACCAATTATTATGGGTTCGTATGGAATAGGAGTTGAAAGAATAATGGCTTGTGTAATTGAGACCAAGAGTGATAACAATGGAATAATCTGGCCCCCTTCAATTGCACCTTATAAATTCCTTATTATTCCGCTCAATGTTAGAAACACAGAGACAAGGAAACTCTCAGAAAAAATTTATAAAGAGATACTTGCCCAAAAATATGAAGTCTTAATAGATGATAGAGATGAAACTCCAGGTACAAAATTTAAAGACGCTGACCTCATTGGAATACCTTTTCAGATTGTAATAGGTGAAAAGGGACTTGACAAAGGCGTTGTAGAATTGGTAAAAAGAGATGGTAAGAAAAAATGGGAGATAGATAAAGAAAGAGCTGTTAGTGAGATACTCCAAATAAGTTAAGTAGCGGAAACCTTCAGGTTTCCATAGATAAATGGAGGTCTAAAGACCTCCGCTACATTTCTTGTTGCAATATAGCAATGGAGGAGAGGATTAGAAAAATAATAGAAAGGGTTCTTACTGGAACCGAGAAAAAACTTATAGATATTGAAATCAAGCCTAATTTGCTCAGGGTATATATAGATAAACCTGGTGGTGTTAGTGTAGAAGATTGTGCTGAGGTATCAAGAGAACTATCGGATGTTCTTGATGTGGAGGAGAATCTATTTACATCAAACTATCGGCTTGAGGTGTCTTCTCCTGGAGGCAGAACATGAATATCTTAAATATAGTTGATCAGATTGCAGAAGAAAGGGCTCTCTCAAGAGAAGAAGTAATAAGTATTTTAAAAAAGAGTCTTGAAGACGCAGTTATAAAAGATTACGGCAAGTCTGTTCCAGTTGAGGTAAAAATATCAGAATCAGATGGAGAACTAAAGATATTTGTAGAGAAGAAAGTTATTCCATTGGAAAGGTTCAAAAGAAATATAATACTTACAGCAAAACAAATGATAGGACAGAAGGTAAAGGAAATAGAAAAAGAAAAGATTTACGAAGAGTATGAGTCAAAGATTGGAGAAATTATCACGGGTTCTGTGCAAAAGGTAGATAGGAAAAGAATTATCATTAGTCTTGGCGATGCAGAGGCAATTATACCATTAAAAGAGCAGATACCGAACGAGAGATATAGACAGGGAGATACCATAAAGGCGTATATTCTGGATTGTTCAAAAAGGGATGGGCTTACACTTTCCAGGGCTCACCCAAATTTCTTGAAAGAACTCTTCAAACTTGAAGTCCCTGAGGTTTCCTCAGGAATTATTGAAATAAAAACAGTAGCACGTATACCAGGAGTGAGGGCAAAAATATCAGTTACTTCAACCGACCCAAAGATTGACCCTGTTGGAGCATGTGTAGTAATGAAAGGGTCAAGAATAAAAACAGTCGTTAAGTAATTAAATAATGACAAAATCGACTGTATCCAATGGAGCAGTGACCCATTAGTCTTTGTTTCCAGAGCAATTACATCCTCAAAAATCTTAAAAGAGGAAATAGATACTGTTAACAAAAGAATAATGTGTGTAATAAGTAACGATGACCTCCCGCAAGTCATAGGAAGAAATGGACAAAATGTTTATCTCGCTTCCCAACTCACAGGCTTTAAAATTGAAATATTATCAGAAGATGAATATAAAAGCAAAGGCATAGTATTTGTAAAGGAATTTCCAAAGAAATTGAAAGAGCAACTTATAGATAATAAAATTACCACTACCGCTGATATAATAACCTGTGGAATAGAAGAGCTTATGAAAATTCCAGGAATCGGAAAAAGCAAGGCAGAAAAGATTTTAGAGGTTGCTAAATCAATCCGTTAGCTAACGGATAAGAGTTATGGAAGGTAAAAGAGTACACGAACTTTCAAAAGAACTGGGTCTCTCGAGCGAGGCATTGGTGAAACTGCTCAAGAGTATGGGCTTCAACCTCAAAGGATATATGAGTATTCTTTCTGACAAAGAGATACAAGCACTGAAGGCCAAATTGGCAGAAAAAAGGGAATCCTCAAGAATTGCCGATGCGAAAAAGCAAAGAATCAGAAAAAAGAGGGTAAAAACTATCCAGAGAAGAAAAGAATGGAAAAGAGAAGTAGACCAGAAAAAAGTTGTAGCAAAAGTAAAGGAAACATTGGCAAAAATAGAGGTCGGTGAGAGAACTAAAAAGAAAAAACCTAAGATTAGAAAGGTAGAGGATAAAAAAGAAGAGAAGAAAATAAGAGTAGGTGAATTTACTTCTGTTTCTGACCTTGCTCATGCATTTAATATTGACCCCCTGAGACTTATTTCCAAATGTATGGAACTGGGACTCATGGTTACTATTAATCAAAGGCTTGATTTCGATACCGTTTCTACTGTCGCCGATGAATATGGTTATTCTGCAGAACTTATCTCTTATTATGAAGAAGAAAAGGAACAAGAGGAGTTTGAAAAATTGCAAAAACGTCCACCAGTCATAACAATTATGGGACATGTAGACCACGGTAAGACATCTCTTCTGGACAATATCAGAAAAACTCGCGTCACTAAGTCTGAAAAAGGTGGCATAACTCAGCATATTGGAGCCTATAAAATAGACTTTAATGGAAAAGAAATTGTATTTATAGATACACCAGGTCACGAGGCTTTTACTGCAATGAGGGCAAGAGGAGCGCAGGTTACTGATATCGTCGTGCTTGTGATTGCTGCAGACGATGGTATAATGCCTCAAACCATAGAGTGCTTGAATCATGCAAGAGATGCCGGAGTGCCTATCATAGTGGCAATCAATAAAATAGACCTGGATGGTGTAGATATAGATAAAGTCAAATACGACCTTATGGAACACAATGTTCAGTTGGAAGAACAAGGTGGGGATACAATGGTCTGTCCTGTCTCCGCTAAAACCAGTGAAGGCATTGAGGAACTCCTTAATGCAATCATTATGCAGGCAGATATGGAGGAACTTACAGCATCAAGAGATGGTCCAGCAAGGGGAACAGTCATAGAAGCAAGATTAGATAAAGGAAAAGGACCTGTCGCTACTGTTCTTGTTACCAAAGGAACTCTTAAACATGGGGATACTTTCTTGACAGGCACTACCTGTGGTAAGGTCAAAACTATGTTCAATGAATGGGGAGAAACAAAAAACAATGCATTACCTTCTGACCCTATTCAAGTCGTCGGATTTGAAGAAACACCTCATGTTGGAGATACCTTCGTGGTTTTTGAAGACGAACAACAGGCACGAGAAATAGCAAGAAAAAGAAAAATAGCTGCAAAAGAGGAGATGAGAAAAGAAAAGCAAGAGATGACACTTGAGCAAGTTCAAGAAGAGTTGCAAAAAGGTAAAATAGAAGAATTGAAAGTTATAATAAAAGGAGATGTCGGTGGTTCAATAGAAGCACTCGCTGATTCCATACAGAGCCTTATTGTGAAAGATATTAAGGCTAAGGTTATTCATAAAGCTATAGGAGAAATAAATCAATCTGATGTCCTCTTGGCATCCGCATCTAATGCTATTATAGTGGGATATCATGTAAAGGAAAGTATAGAGGCAAGAAAACTTGCAAAGGAACGAGAAGTCACAATTCGTAACTATAATATAATCTACGAGGCAATTGACGATTTGAAACTTGCAATGGAAGGACTATTCGTCCCGGAGTATGAACAAATAGAACTTGGAAAGGCAACGGTAAAACAGGTATTTAAAATTAAAGATTTCGGGTTTATTGCCGGTGTAATCGTCCTCTCAGGAAAGGTCATAAAAGGAGAAAAAATAGCAATAAAAAGGCAGGATGAACTCGTATATGAAGGAGAGATAACCTCCTTAAAGAGAGTTCAAGAAGAGGTAAAAGAAGTAGAATCAGGAATTGAATGTGGCATAGCTTTATCAGGTTCTTTTAAACCACAAAAAGATGATATTATAGAAGTCTATACTGTTCAGGAAGTTTCAAAGCCGTAAAACCCAAATTTCAAAATGGAACATCAAACACCTAAAATCCAAAATTCCTAAATACCTAAAGAAAAAAACCACCCAAATATTTAGGTGTTTAGGTATTTAGGCATTTGATTTAATATTTAGGTGTTTAGGTATTTATAAGAATGTTTTTCCTCTTCATGCTTATTCAATCTCTTACACTTGAAGTAGGTTCTTTTCTCCCAATAGGTAAATTCACCACCCCGGCAAAAGTTATAGAAATCAATGCATCCAAACAAACCCCTATTTTCTTTTCCGCAACATACATGTCATTTAAAAACCCGAATACCCGAATAGATTTCCTTCAAGTCGCCTATGGACTCTCCATACGACTCTACAAGGGATTACATACAAAATTGGGAAATGCAATATACATAACAAATCTTAAATACGGAAGTGGCTATGAATCCGAAAAAGGTATTAACTTATTCGCGGGTATCACCGTGCCACTTATTATAAATAAATTTGTCAACCTTACATCATCCTTAATTTATTACAACATACCGACAGGAATTCTGATAACTGTGGGATTAGAATGGTGAATCAATAGCCCAGTCCTTTAGGACTGGGTAAAAATAGAAAAGAATGTCATTGCGAGCGTTAGCGAAGCAATCTCATCTTTACTGCCTACTGCTTACTGCCTACTGCTTACTGTTTTTAACTGGCTGCAGCGATAGCCCACTCTTCTCTCGGATATCTGCAAATTATTTCCCTATTGAAAATATCGGAACAAAATGGCTATATATAAATCAAACCAACGATACAACCTTGCTTGAAGTCGTCCAAAAAACAGTAATAAAAGATAGAGAATGCTATCTCCTTGAAAGAAATGGTAAAGCAGAATACTGGTGGAAATCAGATATACAAGTTAATGAGTTTTATAATAAAATACTTAATCTCGCAGGAGAAATTGATACAATTGCAGATTTCTGGTTCACCTATCTCCAACTTCCTTTAGTTGAAAACAATTACTGGGAAAATACTTATGAGCAAATTAAGATTATTCGTGGTGATACAACAAAAGTAACACTCACTATTAAAGGAGAAGTTCTTTCTATAATAGAGGGCAGAGGTTATGAAGTAAAGATTATTAAAATAGAAGAATTTACCTCTCCTCATCAACTGTCAACTGTAGTAGATACATTTATTATATACGAATATTATTCCCCTGATACAGGCATTACAAAGAGGATAGTGAATAACCAGACAGAAGAACTTTTATATTATGAGAACAACAGGTGAAGAAAGATAAGAATAGCACCAGAATTCATTGTGGTGACAGAGTAGCGCGGGGGTTTTCGCCAGAGGCGAATCTGCCTTACTCCAAAATATCAAAAATCAAATATCAAAAAATCACCTGATTACTATTACCTTTTTTGTTATAGGTCGCAACCTGGAGGTTGCTTCTACCTTTGACAGGCAAGATGCCTGTCCTACCAATTTTTTCTGGTATATCCCAGACATTACCTCCTTTCCTTGAGTGCCCATCTCCATTCTTTTTCCTAAGAATATAAAAAAACAATCCTATAATAAGACACTGGTAGTATATAAGTTGTTGTTATATAAGGACTTACAACTTCGGGTGGGGGTGGGGACAAAAGGACCTTTTAAAGAGAGTTTTCTAGAGTAATAGTAGGTAATTTTAACTTTTTCATCAGCGACAAGATGATGAGATGATAAAAGGATTAGTGTTTGTCAAGAAAAAAATTTATAAAATTTTTTCCTGGCTCTATTTCAATATTAATATGCATTTTCTCCCTTTATAATTTCAGAGAGGGTCTGGATGAGTATCTTTATGTCAAATCCGAGAGACCAGTTCTCAATATAAAAGAGGTCATGTTTTACCCTCTCTTTTATAGATGTATCTCCTCGTAAACCATTGACCTGTGCCCATCCTGTGATACCAGATTTCACCTTGTGCCTCTCAAGGTATCTTGGTATCTCTGTTTTGAATTTTTCTACAAACTCGGGTCTCTCTGGCCTGGGACCCACAAGACTCATATCACCTCTAAAGACATTCAAAATTTGTGGAAGTTCATCAAGGCTTGAACGTCTTAAAACCCTTCCTATTTTTGTTACCCTTTTATCGTGATTGTTCGCAAAAACAGGACCTGTCCGTTGTTCCGCATTAGTTATCATACTCCTGAATTTTATAAGATTAAATGCCTTTCCATCTTCCCCAATTCTCTTCTGATTATATAAAAGTGGACCCTTAGACCCTATTTTTATTGCTATTGATATTATCAGGAAAAGTGGTGCAGAAATAGCGAGAAGTAAGGTTGAAAATATAAGGTCAAAAGTTCTCTTTAAAATTTTATCCCAGTAACCAAGAGGAAACTCTTTAAGACCTAAAAGCGTAATCCCATCTAACTGATAAAAACCAATCCTTGAAGTAAGGAGTTCATAAGGGTCAGGCACGAATCTAATATCTACAGAGAGTCCATCACAGGCGAGAAGTATTTGTGCAATCTTTTTCGTACTAAAAGGAAATGCAAGAATCAGGGTATCAATATTATTATTCGTTACTATTTTTGGTATCTCATTGGTACTCCCCAATACAGAAAGTGAGTAATTTTCTCTTTCAATCTTTCGATCTTTCAATCTTTCGATTTTTTCTATAATCTGTCCCACAAGTTTATATCCTATCACAGGGTTTTGGTTAAACTTTTCTATCAAAGTATCCACTGTTTCACCTTTTCCAACGATTGCTGTATTATGTACCCCCATACCCTTTTTATAGAGCATAATTTTAATACCTCTCATTATTATCTTACCCATTGAAAGTAGCACAGCGCTTAGGATACAGGCAATTCCAATAGTAGCTCTTGAGAATGTGAATTCACGATAAAAGAATATTGGGGCAAGGACAATAATTGCCCCTATAATTATTCCTTTTAAAAGGTCATATATCTCATCTATCGCAGAGAGATTTTTCTTTGTATCATATAATCCAGAGAGATAGAATATAAAAAGCCATACGACTATGACAAATCCAGAGAAAGCAATATATGGCAGAAATGGAGGAACACCTTTTGTTACTGCAATACCTCCCGAATGAAACCTGAGCCAAAAAGAAAGAAGATAGGACAATTCAATAAATATCCCATCCAGAATTATAGGAACAAGAAAAAATAAAATATCAAATTTCCTTTTCATTTTTTATTTGTAGGAAAGGTCTCCCGACCTTGATATCGACATCAGGAGATGTCTCCCACATCGTGCCGTTCAACCTTTCCCCATTCTGGACTTCTCTCGCCCTTTATATATTTTACAAGTCCCACAATTTGTGCAATATTTGTAAGACAAAAATAATAAGGAACATAAAAATAGTTTTGAGTTTTGCGTTCTGAGTTTTGAGTTTCAAAGATAAAACCTGACAGAGCAAAGGAATAAAATATTATTTGTAATATAAGAAACGGATGATATACAAAAAGATTGGAAATAAATAGGATAACCATAAACAGACCTCCAGCCCATCTTAGAATTTTATGTGATATGAGTTGAAACAGGATTGTATGTAGGGGTAATTCATGAATTACCCCTACTATTGCACCAATTGCTCCAATCATAATTCTTGTCTTTCTTCTGAATTCATCAAGACTTGTCGCAGAAGGTGTTTCATAAGATACTGCTTCTTTTTCAAATATTACTCTCTTATCACCAGCAATTATACCTAGTGATACTGCAAAGTCATCCATAATAAGTCTATCATCTCTTGGAAATGGGTATAACTCTCTCCTTACAGCATAAATTGAACCATCAGCACCACAGCACGAACCAAATTCAGATTCGGCTAATTTTAATGAGTTTTCAAATCGCCAGTATATTCCCTCACATTTTTCAATATTTTCTCCTCTGGTTATAGTTTTTGCACCGCATACACATCCTATATCTTCGTCAGCAAAATGAGAGACAAGTTTTCTTATTACATCTTTTTTAAACATCGCATTGGCATCTGTAAATACAATAATATCGCTATTAAGTTTCCTTACGCTCTCGTTTAAAACAGCCATCTTACCTCTTCTTTTTTTAAAATCAAACAATTTTACCAGGGGTAATTGTTTAGTGATATACCCCTTCACAATCTCAACAGTCTTATCATTTGAATTGTCAGAAGCTACAACTATTTCAAGTTTTTGCGATGGATAGTCAAGAGAAAGGGCATTTTTTAATTTTTGGACAATGACATCTTCTTCATTATGAACGGGTATAACAAGAGAAACATTTGGTTCAAATATCTTCGGCTCCAGATTTTTATTTATCTTGTGTCCTTTCTTTTTTGTTTTTGAAAGAACATATAGTATAAGCCAATAACCCATATAGACATAAAATAGAATTATAAAAGAGAACCAGAAAAGAAATTTCATAGTCATTGAGTTATTTAGTCATTGAGTTATTTAGTAAATGTCTTGCGAATGTCTTAAACGATTTAAGAGTTCTTTTTCCCTCCCGTGGATTTCTAACTGCTTGTATAGACTTTCTTGCAATATAAGAAGGTCTTATATAAAATTCCCTTCTTGCCCTATCACAGAATCCTACAAGTTCTTTATTTGTAAGCCCTGGTCGGCTTACTACACAATTATGAAGTCCTTCTGGTGTGAGCCATTCCCTATAATCTTCCGTAACAAGAAATCTATTATCCTTTGCCCAATCATAAGCCTCTGTGCCTGGATATACCATAATTGGGAAAAACTGTGCAGTATCCGGGTTTAACTCCTTTGCAAACTCAAGTGTTTTCTCAAGTGTATTTTTTGTCTCTCCTGAATTTCCAACAAGAAAACATCCATGTATCAGAATACCCGCCTTTTTAGCACTGTTCACAAACTCTCTTATAGTTTCTATCTTTATTCCTTTATGCATATTATCAAGAATCTTCTGTTCTCCGGATTCAAATCCAACACAGAGCAATCTACAACCCGCCTTTTTCATAACTCTCAGAGTTTCAAAATCAACATCTGCCCGTGAATTTGCTGACCATTTTATATTAAGCTTTCTTGATAAAATCTCTTCACAAAGTGCTCTACATCTTTTTTTGTTTAAAGTAAGTGTATCATCTTCAAACATAATTTCTTTCATCTCTTTAAAGTTCCTTTTTATATATTCAAGTTCATCTACTGTATTTTCAACACTTCGGAATCTAAGTTTTCTTCCACTAAAGACCTGAGGATACACGCAATAGGCACATCTATGAGGGCATCCTCTACCACCAATTATTGTTACAATCGGATGTTGAGAATGGGCATAGAAATAATTTTTATAATTAAGATATTTTTTATACACTTGAGAGACAAAGGGAAGTTTATCCAGGTCTTCAATAAATGGTCTATCTGGATTATGAATTATCTGATTATTTTTTCTAAAACTTATACCTTTAATTTCTTCAAACTCTGAACTCTCAACTCTCAACTCTAAACTTTTCGCTATATCAAGGAGGGTATAATCGTATTCACCTCTACACACAATATCTATTTCAGCACTTATTTTTAGACTCTCTTCTGCAGTAGCCGAGACATGTGTCCCCACTAATACGACTTTTGACTTTTGACTTTTGACTTTTGACTTTATTATCTCTCCAACCTTTACATCGTTATAGATACTGGGAGTAGATGTATCAATCACGATAAGTTCTGGTTTAAAATCTTTTGTGATTTCAATACAGTCGTTTTCAGTGAGGTTATTTGCAGGGGCGTCTATGAGTTTAACATTAAAGCCTTGTTTTTCCAGAAGTCCTGTGGCATAAGCAAGCCACATAGGGTAATACAGAGTACCAGATTTAGTAACAGCAGGGCTTCTCTGCTCACGAGAGAACTTACCTTTAAATGGAGGGTTAAGCATTAAAATATTCATTTTACTGTTATCTACTTCAAAATGGCTAATCTAATAATTGCAAAATAGATACTTATCCTTTGTTTAGCCTTACACATTGGAAAGAGCAAGTAAAAAAAGGCATTCCAACATAATCTTAACCCAAAGCCTTGAAGAATTATAAATCTAAGAATTGTTGTTTCCCATTCGGAGTAGTGTTTCCTAAAAAAATAGAGAGTGCTTTTATATCGCTCAACTAATATTCGATTTGCCACCTGCCCCCTATATTTTTGTTTCGTTGAGGTTCCAAAATGGTGAATTATTTTCCCATAGGGAATAAAATATGTTTTCCACCCTTTTTTCTTCATTCGATAACACCAGTCCATTTCTTCTTCGTATATAAAAAAACTCTCATCTAAAT
>JAUWAR010000095.1 GCA_030601965.1 bacterium
GTGCAGGTTCAAGATTGGTAGTAATTGATGAAAAAGGGAATAAATATTTTGGACAGTGGGATTGGACTGGTAAGATTGGACTCCTAAAATTGAGTCCTGATGGAGTTCTTGATACTATAGATCTTCCAGAGAGCAAGGTGGTTTGTGGAATGTGTTTTGATAAAGAGGGCAATTTATGGGTTGGAACCTGGGAGCAACCACTTTATAAACTAAGCGTAGATTCTATAATAGAACAATTTAATAATCAATACACATTCAAGGCATGGGAGTTAATGTGTGATTTAGAAGGAAATATCTGGGTAGGTTCTTCATGGGTTGGACTTAGTTATTTTACGAAAGATGGAAACTGGCAACACATAGAAGGTCTCTCTTCATCAGAAATTCTTGCTCTTTCTGTAGATAAAAAGAACAGAGTGTGGGTTGGAACAAGTGGAGAGACCTATTGTCTTGGAAATCAAGTAGTCACGGGTAAATATAGTATAAATGGCACTATGGATATTATAGAAGATATAAGGGGACGTATCTTTTTTGCAACGCTATCAGATGGTATAAAGATGATAGACAAAAATGGACAAATTACTACTTATACTTCAAAAGATGGTCTTGTAAGCAATCGAATTGCTGTAGCCATTAATGACAATGTGCAAAGTTTTGCATTTGACAGGGAGAGGGGCTACCTCTGGATATCAACCAGAGAAGGTTTATCAAGATTTTATACGGGAGTTGTTCCAGATACTCTACCTTTTATTAAGGTATATCCTAATCCCTGGGTTTTAAAAGAATCAGAAGAAATCACTTTTAAGTGCAAAAATCTAAAAACCATTTATATCTATACCCTTTCTGGAAGATTGGTTTATAAAATTGAAGATATTGAAGATTCTTATCCTGTATGGAATGGAAGAAATGAAAAAGGAGATTTAATAGGGAGTGGGATTTATATATTCCGTGTAGTTACAGAAGAAGGAAAGAGCAAGATAGGGAAATTTGCAGTAATAAGATAATGAAAAGAATCCTTGTAATTACCTACCTTAAAACTTGAGCGAAAATTTGACTAATATGCTGACTCAAATTTTTATGGTCAAATCCAGAAAGAAATAATTGATGATTCTCAACAAGTTCTTTGTTTTTAAAATTCCTATATAGGTTACATACCGATTCAGCAATCCTTTTTATATTTTTGGGTGGAACAATAATTCCACTTTTTGTAGCCCTGATTAGATCAGCACAATCTCCTTCAGGTATGGTAGCAAGAATAGGTCTACCTGTAGCTAAATATTCATATACTTTCCCAGTTGTCATAAATTTGCCTTCTCTTTCGTCTACCAATAGCCACAATACTGTTGAGCTCTTTAATGCCTTTAGACTCTCTTTATGGGAAAGATAAGGAATAAAATTGACAACGCCAGGTATTCCAAATTTTTTGTAGGAGTAGAGACTAAAACCAATAAGATTTACTTCTATCTCTTCTTTTTTAATCTTTCCCGAGTCAATTAAACGCTTTACGGCTGTCAAGAAAAATTCTGGACTCCTCTGTTCTGTGAACGCGCCTGTATAAGTAATAGTAAATTTTTCTTTAAGTTCCTCTTTATTTTTGAAATCCTCAGAATCGTAACCAGTTGGGATTATCTCCATTTCTCTTTTATGCCTCTTTTTTAAAGAGTCAACTATCCTTTCATTTACACAGGTAATCTTGTTAGCTGATTTTATAACTTTAGCCTCTATGAATCTATTTATAAGATAATGAACCTTTGTAGGATAATGCATAAAATGTGCCTCTGTCCATGCCTCTCTAAAGTCAATTACAAGAGGAATATGAAGCATCCTCTTGAGCAGAGTCCCGATTAAAAGAGATGTATAGGGAGGCGAGATTGCAAATATTATATCTATATCCCTTCCGTTAGCTAACGGATTGATTGTTCTGGATATTGCAAATGGGAGCCACATGATCTTGTTGTCCGGGATAAAGAGAAAGTCGGAAACAGATTTCCATCTTTCTTTTGTTTTTGAAAAATTTGTTTCCTTGCCTAAGAGTTTCTTTAATCTAAGAGGGTCAAAAGACTCTGTTCTTATAACCTTACAGTTTACCTCTTTCATTAAGGAGTAGTCATAGGTATAATAGGATATATCTTTCACAGTAAGGACTATCGGTTCATATCCATAGTATGGGAGGTATTTGCATATCTTCAACGGCCATTGCACTCCACCCATTCCCAATGGGGGAAAATAATATGTAATTACAAGAACTTTTTTCATCTTATATTTTTGTAAAGCCCAATGAGTTTTTTTACTTCATTCTCCCAGTTATAAATCTTTTTTACTTTTTCTATATTCTTCTTCATATCTTCATATAATTTCTTATCACTTGTAATTCTGTTAATAGCTTCCCCAATTTCCTCAGAACTATCAGGGTTGACAACAATACCAATATTATTCCCCTCAATAATTCTCTTCATTTCAGGGAAATTACTTCCAATTACAGGAATACCAGCAGATATATACTCAAAGAGTTTATTTGGAGTAGCGTAATAATTGTTCAAAGATGTTTTTGGATATATAGAAAGTCCTATATCACACTTGTAAATAAATTTCATAATATCTTTATAGGAAACCTTTTCAACAAATCTTATCTTTTTTTCTACTCCAAGTTTTTTTGTCAAAGATTTAAGTTCCTGTTCTATTTCCCCACTTCCAATAAATATAATAACTCCTTTCTTAATATACATAGCACTCTTAATTATATTTGTAAGATTTCTATCTTTCATATACGCACCTTCATAAAGGATAATGGGTTGGGAGTTGGAGAGTTTGGGAGTTGGGGAGTTTAAATGAGGAGCGCAGTTCATTATTACCAATGGCTTTTTGATTTTATATCTATGAGAGAGTTCAGATGCAATACTCTCATTCACGGTGATAGTATAATTTACTCCTCTGATTAGAAAACTCTCCATAAGTCTCCAGATTATTTTTTTGAAACCAGATGACATTTCTACACACAACTCATGAGAATCGTAGATAAGAGTAGATTTATTAAATTTAGAAGCGATAAAACCAACAAGTAGGGTGTTTAAGTCATGAGAATGGTATATATCAGCTTTCAAAGAAATTGCCCTTGGAAGGGCAAAAAAGAAATAACCAATGACATTTTTCTTTTCAGGAACTATAAGAATCTTAATATTTTTGAGTTTTGAGTTTTGAGTTTTGAGTTTTGGACTCATTCCTATTATAGAGATTTCATAACCTTCTTTAGAAAGGCTAATAACCTCCTTCCAAACGCGAGGGTCAGATTGAGGTTCGCTCATCACAGTCATACATATCTTCATATAAGAGTATTATAGACCGTTATTCTTTGAACTGTCAATCTTTTTGTTGACAATTAGAGCTAATTATAGTAGTTTCTTTAGTGTGAAAAAAATAAAAAATAGCCTATCTTTACTTAAAAAGTGGATAGAGGAAAATAATCTTCGATCTTACGACCCTTATGATGTTAAAGGTGCTCCCATTTTTGTATCATTAGAAAAGATAAAGCCTCTACGCATATTCTTATCTTCTTTTACATATCTTTTTCCAGAAGGTTCACGCAAAATATTAAAGATAAAGAAAGTAATATCTCCTCAGGCGGTTGCACAATGTTGTGATGCTTGGTTTAATATTGGAGAGATAGAGAAAACTAAAAAGTGGCTCAAATGGCTTGAAGAAAATACCTGCCCGCCGAATCCCGATAAAATCGGGAGCAGGCGAGGATGCACTAAACATAAAGGTTTTGGATGGGGAGAAAATTTTGATTGGCTTGCAGGAAGAAAAATCCTTATTCCTTTAGGAACTCCTGACATATTTTGCACCTCTATTGTCGGAAATACTTTTTTAAGGGCATATAAGACATTAAAAGAAAAAGAATATTTAGATTATGCGAATCAATCAGCGAGATTTATTATTCATTCTTTGAATATAGATAGGCCGGAAGATTCCACACTATGTTTCAGTTATACACCAATTGACAATTTTCATATAATCAATGTAAATGCCATAGCAGGTGCATTTTTATTGAAACTGGGTAAAGAGACTGATAATATTGAACTTATTGAGATGGCTGAACAGGTACTGAACTATGTAATAAGGAATCAGAAGCCCGACGGTTCTTTCGAATATTGGGGAACCCCGGAGCCTTCTTATCAACAAATAGATAATTATCATACAGGTTTTATCCTTAGGAGTCTCTGTAATGTATTAAAGATTTCTAAAAGAGAAAAAATAAAAGAATCGCTTATAAAAGGCTACAAATATTATGTGAAGAATCTATTCTTGGGTGAAATCCCAAAGTCCACACCTAAAAAACTATGGCCCATAAATATTCAGAGTTGTGTAGAATCTATCTTTTGCCTTTCTACCCTGAGTGATTTCTTTCCTGAAACCCTTGAACTTGCTGAAAAAGTAGCCTCTTGGACTATAAAAAACATGCAGGACAAGGAAGGGTATTTTTATTACAGAAAATATCCTTGTTTTACTATAAAAATCCCTTTTATGAGATGGTCTGATGCACCGATGTTTCAAGCCTTTTCTTCTCTTGTAAGTTCCCTAAATACATAAAGTAAGAGGATATACACTACTCCTCCAATGAGAATTGAATAAATTAAGTTTAAGAGAGCAAAACCAGTATATCTATTTGAAAAAAGAGACATAGAGAAACCTCCGATAGAAGATGCTATAATAATTTTCAAGAGAGAAAAACAGGGAAATCGCCACCTGAAATATTTTGATGAGGTAATTACTGTAAGGAGAAGCCACAAAAGATAAGATGCTGCAGTGGTAATCCCGGCAGCAAGATATCCATATTTAGGAATGAATAAGATATTAAGAAGAAAATTAAATGAGAATGCTATGATTGTATTTCTCATTGCAATATTTGTCTTTTTATTAGGTCATATCATCCTTAATCGCACCAAAATAGGCGAGTATATCTATGCTATTGGCGATAATGAAGTAGCTGCTCATTTTTCAGGCATCCCT
>JAUWAR010000140.1 GCA_030601965.1 bacterium
GTTCTTCCCACAATATAGTTAATGTAGTCAGCGATGTTATCTATTTTTGTTTTAGTTTCCTCGCTTTTCTCGAATATCCAGCTCAAGTTCTTAAGTTTTTGCTTTATACTTTTTATTTTCTCCCTTAAATTCTTGTCTTCAATATTTAAAGATAACTCTGCCTTTTCTATCTCTCTTTTTTCTTCCATCAGTACATTTACCTCTCTATCCACAATCATCTCTCGTGTATCGATATAGGCATCGTCAACCGTTCTTTCAATCTGGGTGTCACAGACATCGAGAACGCGATATAAAGCAGTCAGAAGTCGCAGTTTATCATCTGTTATAGCTTCCTTCAGTTTAATACAATGTTTGCCCTTCCTCTTTATCTTATCCGGCGTAAGAGGTGTCCATTTCCGATGATACTTGCTAATGATTCTTATGTTTTCGATAATCTGTTCAATATTAGATACATTATTCCTTTTTTTTATTTCTCCCTCTTTTATTTCTACTTCTGCTGAGAACAAGATTCTTTCTTCATAATTTTTACTTTCATCTTCTTGAATGATTGTATATGTGATAAGATTATGGAAGTCACGAATAAGGGAGGGAAAGCCTTTTATGATATATTCCTGATTATCCAGATTGAATCTTTCTCCAGAATGACCAAGATCGTGAAGCCAGATGGCGCCAATAAAGGAGGCAAGGTCTACATTGTTTTGGAAGATTTGTCGCTGTTCATCTTCAAGGATGGGATAAAGCATTTCTGCGGCGAGCTCAAGCACTCTCTGGGTATGTCCTCTTTGATGTTCCACCATCTCAGGAATTTTGTCCCCGATCCAGATATGCTGCCATTGATTGATACAGCCTTTGAGATAGGCTCTCAGGAACTCATCTTCTATTTTGTCAAGGAGCAGATAGCCTCTACCAAAGGGAGTGAGTGATATCTTTTCCTCTTGGTATCTGTTTTTCAACTCTTGCCCAAAGGGATTAATCTTATATTTAGAATCCCGAAGGTCAAATAGTCCACTAATGTGAGGAGGTAAAACTTTCTTAAGGATAGTCTGTGCCTCCTCTTTCGGTAGTAATTCCAGTGTTCTGATGAGTCCACGATAATCTCGCCAGGTGGGTAGATCAAAGGCAATAGGTAGATTGGGGAGGGTAATAATATCCTCTGATTCTTCATAGAGATATTTAATCACGGGTTTAATCTTTTTGTTCTTTATTTCTCTTTCCTGATAAAGCATACCAAAAAGTGTAAGGTAAGGTATTGTCCCCTTATATCCCCCTGTTATATTAAAGATAACCTCGTTGTAGAAAGGCCCTTCATTCTCTATTTTATTAGATAAAAAGGTAAAAAGATTTTCAATGCCTTCGGAAGCAAATTCCCTTCCCTTTTTAACCTGCAGACCCTTTATAATCTTGATCTCTACATTATCACAAGAGAACGTATCATTTGACTTATTAAAGATTATTGAATCCCAGTTCTGCTTATTTGTCCGTCTATAAACAATAAACTTTCCATTTATAATTCCGGAGAAGGCACACTCAGGTGTTTGAGACACGATGAGGATTATTTTATCGGCTTTATTATCTAAAGCTCGAAGTTTGTACAGGCTGGCAATTTCTGCAGAAAATTCAGTAAGGCTATCGCGTAGGTTTTTCCTCTTTAGTCCCTCTAATACTTGTATTTTATACCCTTTTAAAATCGTATTATTTTCTATTATAGCATCTATGTTTCCTTGAGGTCGAATCTCCCTTTCTAGAATGTAATCATAAGTTTTTTTTCCTGTTCCCAAAAGTTTCTTTCTTTCGTCCAGTAGCGAGACACCTGCTAATGTAAAGATAAGTCTTTTCATTTTTAGGGTGTTTTTGAAATGGGGATATTCGGGTTTTTCAAAAACCAATCTTTAAGATCAGGGTATTGCACATCGTAAATCCCAGGCCATCTCCAAATTTTCCTCAAGGCTTTAAGATTATCAGATTTGTCTTCCCGATACACTTTTGTTTGCTCAGCCACGTGTCTTCTCAATTCCTCATTACTCATTTCCTCCTTATCATCTGTTGTAAATTCTTTGTACCTTCTTTCGATATCAAAAAGGGTGAGTTTCAATGGTTCTATCTTTACACTTCCAAGTCCAGCAGGTTTTCCGTAACCAATTTTATGGCACATTCTATCTTCAAGGAAAAGACTGTAAGAGAGCAAGGCATACTCATCATCAGTGAGATTAACGAATGTTACTTTGAAATCGAATACTATATTTTCGATGGGCCTTACGGTGGAATTGCGATTAGTTTTTTGATCTGAAGCTAAAATTGGAGCATCTGGTTTATGGTGGTAGTAAAATTTCCTGCCGGCGATTTCGTTAGGGTCAAAAGAAAGAGCGTAAAATGCGCTATGGTGAGGCTTTGGGCTGCTCAATTCAGTTAATGTAATCCAGTCAAGGACTGTATACCCATTTCTTGCTTTGGCATCAGAGATGTTCACTTTGCCTTGAAAAGATCCCTCTGGTGACTGGAATCCAAAGATTCGGCAAGTAATGCAGAGGTTATGTGGGTCAGTGCATGGATAAAAATTATCTGGCAGACTATATCTTACACGAACTTTCCCTGCCTTGAATTTTTGAGACCAATAACTTCT
>JAUWAR010000113.1 GCA_030601965.1 bacterium
GGGGCCGTCTATTATAGTCGGTGGTCTTATCTTGATATTATCTCCAATATAGATAGGTCCATTTTCTGTATTTAGATATACACCATCTTCTATTATCGCATTCTTTCCCACATACAAATTTTCGGATTTCGGATGGAGCCTGTCCCGCACCGAACTTGTTCTGGTGCGGGCGATTTCGGATTTATAGTCTCGCGTTATCATTTCTTTATTTTTTGCAATAAGTTCCCAGGGATATTTAACCATTTCTGCATTAACTTCAGTTGTCTTGAATTCTCTCTTTATCTCTTCTATAAAATTCTTTGTTATTGAGATTTGAGATTTGGGATTTGAGATTTGAGATTTAAATGCTACTATTTCATCTCCTGAAACAAATACTTCATTTTCTCCATCTATAGGAATTTTCTCTTTAAGTATTACCCTACCGTTTATAAAGAGAGTTGAAAAGTTTGAGAGTTGAGAAGTTTGGGAGTTAAGGGAAAATCTGGAGAGTGGTGTAATCTGGCTTTCAGGGTAAAGTCTTGCAATCCGTTCTTTGAAAGTGAACATCCCACATCTAAGGTCAAATACGGGTTTCAGATAGACAAGGGGGAGGAAGTTCTCATAACCCTCATCCTCATAGATATATATGGTTTTATTCCGCATACTTTTAATTATCCATTTAGCGTAACGCTTCTTGGATAATCATAAATTTACACCAGATCATTCTTCCCTTCCTATACGTACCTCTCTTGACTTGCTTCCGACATAAGGACCTATTACTCCTTCTTTTTCAAGTTGGTCAATGAGCCGACCTGCTCTTGCATAACCTATCTTGAAACGCCGCTGTAATAAAGAAACAGATGCTACCTGATGCCTTACAACAAGGTCTTTTGCCTCATTAAAGAGTTCATCCAATTCTCCGGTTTCTGTTTTTTGTGCAAATTCAGTCTCTTCCTCTTCTACTACCTTCTCTGCCTCCTCAATAGAAGGATAATATTCAAATTCATAGAATAGATCAAGGAGGTCTTTCTTGTCCATTTTATACCTATCTGCGAGTCTTTGTGCAAACAGTCCAATTCTTTCTTTGCCACCAGGAATACGTTCCTTGAAAATAAGGGGGTCTATCATATCCTCTTCTACTATGACAGATGCGATAAGTGCACTATTTTTACTTCCCACTTCCCACTTCCCACTTCCCACTTCTTTAAGTGCCTCTGCAAGGAACCTCTTTGCCCAGAGCTGTGAAATACCTTTTGCCTCCCCTGTTGATATATAAGCACCATGCAATCTCATGGGAAATCCTTTGCCAGGTGGAATAAAGAGCATATCACCTCTGCCAAGTAACTTTTCAGCACCGTTCATATCAAGAATAGTTCTTGAATCGGTCTTTGATGCTACTTGAAATGCAATCCTTGCAGGAAAATTCGCCTTTATAAGACCTGTTATGACATCAACAGATGGGCGCTGTGTTGCAAGAATCAAATGAATTCCAACTGCCCTTGACATAGAAGCAAGTCTTGTGAGTGTTTCTTCTATCTCTCTTGGGGCTGTTATCATTAGGTCTGCAAGTTCGTCTATGATTATCAATATATATGGTTTCTTCTTTGCATTTTGCACTTTTATATTATATCCCTCTATATCTCGGACACCAGCCCTTGCAAACTCTTTATATCTGATTTCCATCCAGTTAATTGTTTCTTTTAATACTTGAAGAGATTCCTTTGCGTCTGAGATTACAGGCGTTATAAGATGAGGGATACCATTATATACAGGAAGTTCAATCCTCTTTGGGTCTATCATAATAAACCTAACCTCTTCTGGAATTGCCCTGTAAAGGATACTGGCTATCAAAGTATTTATGCAGACTGATTTTCCAGAGCCTGTAGCACCTGCTATTAAAAGGTGTGGAAAATGTGCTATATCATCTGATACAGGTTCACCTGCAATGTCTTTTCCAAGCACAATACCAAGTTTAGAGGAGATTCCTTCAAAAGACGGAGATGTAAGAAGTTCCTTTAGATATACGTTTTCCCTTTGCTTATTTGGCACCTCAATACCGACAGCAGATTTTCCAGGGATTGGAGCAACAATCCTTATCTTTGAGGATTTCATTGAAAGGGCAATATCGTCAGAGAGTGCACTGATTCTTGAGAGTTTTATCCCCGGGTCAGGGGCAAATTCGTATCTTGTAATGACAGGTCCTGGTGCAGCTCCTGTAATCTCTCCCGTAATTCCAAACTCCTTGAATTTTTCCACAAGAGTCTTTTCTCCTATCTCAATCTCTTTTTTATCTTCTGTTATCTCAGTTTTTGTTGGAGTTTGCAGTATGTCCAAATACAATTTATTGAATTCCGAAATATCAAAGGGAATAATAGAGGGTTCAAGGGGTCGAGGGATTGAGGGTTTTTGAACTTCTGTTTTCTGTTTTCTGACTCCCGCCTGCCATCCGTCGGGCAGGTCTGCCTTCTGTTTTCTGACTCCTCGAATCCTGATATTTAAGATAAACTTTCTTATGAATCTTTGAGTCCATAAAAGTGAGACAAGAAAAGCAAAAGCAAAGATATATGCACCTGTTTTTCCAAGATATTTGGTAAAGAAATTATTTAAACTTTCTCCTATAATACCTCCGCCTTCTAACCCTTTAAGGCTTATGAAAAATATCGTGAAGATACTGAGCCCCAAAATAAAACAGGATTGGAGAAGCAATTTATTTGTATATTCCCGTTTTACGACTCCAAAAAGAAGGATAATAAAAGGAATGATGTAAGCGGTAATTCCAAAGATATTAAAAAGTGTAGATGATATAATAGCACCGACAATGCCTGTCTTATTTGAAATATGTTCGGCGAGTTTAAGTTTCCAGATGCTCTCATTTAGATAATCATTTCTATTATAGGATATAAGACCTACAAAGATAAGAACAGCTACAAGCATAAAGATGATTTTTGAAAACTGATATTTCCGTTCAACCTCAAGTTTTGCAAATGTGTGAAACAGTGTCCTTCCAAAAACATAGAAAGCAAATAACCCAAGACCTGACATTATAATATAGAGACCGACCTTTAAGATTTCAGAACTATAAAGCATTATTTCTTCATAGATATAATACATCTCAAAAGTCAACTTTTTTATATAATTTTTTTCTTGACAGATTATATTATTGAGATTATCTTTTTATAAGATGAAGTTTGGCGAGAGACCAAAGCAAGAGCCAGAGATTCCTACTTGTTCAATGGCTGATATTGCCTTCCTGCTTATAATCTTCTTTATGCTTACTACAGTATTCAGGGCAGAAAAGGGTATAAGAGTTACACTTCCACTGGCAAAGGCTACCAAAAAATTACCAGCCCGCAACATTGCCCATATCTGGATATCAACTGAGGGTCTTATATCTATAAATGATAATATAATAAAAATGAACTATGTTTCTCTTATTATGCAGAAAAAGGTAACAATAAATCCTAATCTTATAGTATCTATTTTAATGGATAAGGATAGTGAATATAGTTTTCTTGCGGATATTTTTGAGCAACTAAGGACAGCAAAGGCGCTTAAAGTCTCGTTAGCAACGCTCAGAGAAAAAGGAGGCTGAGAATGGGAAAGGTTATGACGAAAGTAAAACTCTGGAATTTTTTGGATAATAAAAAGATAAAAGCAGGTATTCTTAAACCTATTGAGGTCAGTGCATTGATTGATACAGGTGCTACTACAATTATGTTACCTAAAAAGATAGCAAAGGAACTTAATCTTCAAAAAGGCAGCAAAGTAAAAGTGAGATATGCAGATGAGAGGATTAAATTGAAAGAAGTAGGATTAGGTGTTGCTATTGAGGTATTAGGAAGAGAAACAGTTACCAGAGGGATAATTGAGCCAGATGGTAAGCAGATTTTAATTGGACAGATTATTCTTGAAGACTTGGACCTTATTGTAGACCCAAAGAAAGGGATATT
>JAUWAR010000023.1 GCA_030601965.1 bacterium
ACCAGCTTGAAACAAGAGGACTAATGGATACCTTGCTCTTTGCAGACAAACCTTATACTCATCAGGAAATAGAAAATATCACAAATTCCATAAAACCAACCGACAAATATGAAAAATTCTTAATTAAAAAGTTAAAAACAGTTTTTCACGAGCTACCAGCACGAACCACGAACACGACTTTCGGAGCAGAATCAAGGTTTGTTGTAGATACACTAAATCCAAGGGTTTTGTCACAACCCTGGGCATCATTCAATATTCACAATTTCTCTATCTATGAAAAGGTCCGAATCGTAACCAGGCATGGAGAAAACGAACCCGACTATAAAGGATACCATTGGAAACAAGGTGTGACTGGTTTTTTCCTGAATTCTTATATCTCCTGTAAAATTTATAAGTTCAATCTCCTTTTTGGAAGGCAAAAGTTCTACTGGGGTCCTGGAAAAAAGAGCGCACTTCTTATCTCTTCCCACTCACCGCCCCTTGATATCCTTGCACTTTCTACAACCTTCAAAAATCTAAAAATGTCCTATTTCTCAGCAAGACTTGATAATATGGGAGATACAACAAGGTATTTATCCGCACATAGGATAAACTTTAGAATCAAGCCCTGGCTCGTTATAGGTCTCTCTGAAACAATACTATATGGCGGTAAAAATAGACTACCTGAGATTTCCTATCTTAACCCTGTTGCTTTATATTTTGCCTCTCAATGGAATATAAACACAGATGACAACTTATTTTGGGCAATAGACATTAAACTAAGGCCATTTAGAGGTGCTATTTTATATGGAGAATTTCTCATAGATGACTTTCAATACGAGCGACCAGACCCAGACAACGAGCCTGATGAACTCGGTGGAATTATTGGAACATCTTTATCAAAGGGAAAATTTGGCATTAATCTTGAATATTCAAGAATAAATGCATGGACATATAATCAAAAAAAAGATTGGAACAAGTATCTCCATTATAATAGTTTAATAGGCAGTTGGCTTGGTCCTGATGGACATTATCTCTCTCTGGATTTGAAATACAGACCAAGCCCATGTTTATGTACAGAACTTGGTTTTAATTTTATAGAGCATGGAACAACTGATGTATTTAATAAGTGGCCAGTCAAAACTAAACAAGGCACCTTCCCATCTGATTATTTCCTATTAGGAGGTGCAGACAAGCAATCAAGCAACATAAGCATAAAATTTGACTATGCACCCTCTATCTACTTTGAACTCACAGCACAGGCAGGATATTTCTTATGGAGAGAAGAAAAGGAATTCTTTGGAAAGATTATTTTAACAGCCAGACTACCATCAATTAGTTATTAGTTATTGGTTCATGGTTATTAGTTATTTTAATCTACGATACGAAGTGACGAAGTCAACTATGAACTATGAACCATGAACTATTTGTTACTTATTACTTGTCACTTGTTTCTTGTTACTAATCAACCAGATACCCTACGAATAAGCAGCAGGGATACCCAACACGATAAGTGGTTTGCCAAGGACAAGTTTCATCATTTCTCTTACTCTCTGGGAATCGTGGGGCTCTCTTACCACATTTATCATTGCCAATTTAATAATGACAATCCAGGGGCGAGAACACTTGCCATATCTCTCGGTGCCTGTGCTGGAATTGGAAAAGAAATTTGGGATAAACTAACAGGTAATAATATAAGTTACAAAGACCTTACCGCTGACCTCCTTGGAATAGCAATTGGTACTCTCCTATTTACCTTTCCGTGATTGATTTGTCCCTTTATGAATTAAGATAAAATCTTTTGCTAACTTGCCAATCTCTTTTGCCAAGTCCTCAGAAAGATGCACTTTTTTAAGAGACTCTTTACTGACTTCCTTGCTCTTCTTAAATGCTGCCTCCAAGATAGCTAAATCTGCCCCTTTTACTAACATTTTTAGAGATGGACAAATTCCTGTATCACCACTTATCGCAATAGTCTCTCCTTTGTATGAAATCCTATAACCCAGAGATGGGATTTGTTCAAGTATTCCATAACCTTTTATGCTCCCACAATGGACTACAGGATAGGCTCTGATGGTCATCCCTGCGATTTGAAAAACTTCCTGAGATTGAATCTCTTTGCAAGAAATTTTGAAAGGTATAGTATTTGGGTAACATTTTATAAAGTTGTCCTTTATAGAAAACACCTCTACACATCCCTTTGGCGCAAAGATTGGTAGTACCCCTTTTTTCCCGATACACCTTAGAAAACCAAGAAGTGAATGCAACCCTCCCATATGGTCGTAGTGACCATGAGTAAAAATTATTCCCCTGAGTTGACTAAGGTCAATCTTATTGGAGAGAATATCTCTAATTACCCCATCACCAGTATCAATAAGAATAGCCCCCTTCTCATTGGTTATCCAAATATGCTGAGCTATTCCTGCTATAGAGTATAAGATGTTAACCTTTATCCATTTCCCTTGCCATAATTGCATACTCACATCACTTCCTTTCTGCTAACTCATTGAGTAAATAGACTTGAGGTCCTGCCATTCTTTTTCAAACTGGGATTTCATTAACTCTTTATCTTCATCGGACATGAAAGAGGCACTAATACCATTCATACTTAAATGTTTCAAGTCACTTACTGTAAAACCAAGTTCCCGAACTAATGCCAAAAATTCTTGACTAATAGAGGTGTTGAACATAGTGGGGTCGTCAGAATTTATAGTCACCATTAATCCTTGTTGGAAATATTGTTTTATTGGGTGAGTTTCTATAGACTTGCAAACCCGAGTCCGCACATTGCTAATCACACATATCTCCAATGGAATCTGCCTCTCTTTAAGAAAGGCTACAAGCCGAGGATCTTCATTAGCCCTTACTCCATGTCCAATTCGCTCAACACCCAATTTCTCAATAACGGTCCATATAGAGTTAGCTCCTGCTACTTCACCTGCATGAGCAGTAAGTCTGAAACCTCGCTCTCCTGCTTCTTTGTAAACAAAAGCATAGGGATCAGCTGGGAATCTCTGTTCGCTTCCTCCAAGACCAATGCCAATGACCCCTTTGCCCAGATAGGGTGTAAGTCTATTTAACCGTTGCATACCTATTTCGGGACCATGGTCCCTACAGAGGTCTACAATTAATTCACTTTGAATACCAAAATCCTCCTGTGCCCTGTCCTTGCCTTTAATCAGATACTCTGTAATCTCTTCTTCAGACAACCCCTGTCTCCAATAATCACCAGGAGAATAGAAAACCTCAACATACTTAACATTTTGTTTGCTAAGATTACCTGATACTTCATAAGCTATTTTTTCAAAGTCTTTCCCTTCTTTGATAAAGGTATTCTTCCAAATCCATACCTCAATAAAATGTGCAAAATTAGTATAAGTAAGTTTTCTACGCAAATCCTCAATGGTCTTAATTGGTGTTTCTCTTTCATCTCTCTGGATAAGATTAAACAGTGTCTCCAAAGGGATAGCCCCTTCCAAATGGAGATGAAGTTCCACCTTGGGTATTCGCATTATAAATTGCTCCAGTTCGTCCCTTAAATATCCCATCTTATATTTTTGAATCTCTCCTTTTAGTGAAGTATATAACCTCTGAATGCCGTTTGTATCCAAGCCTTTCAAAAACTTGTATAGATACTGTATTCCAGTCCTCTATTAAGCAAGCTATTATCCCAATCCCAAAATTGGAAAGACGACTCTCTACTTCCGCTATTAACCTTGCCGCAATACCCTGCTTACGATAAGCGGGAGATACTGCAAGCCTGTTTATCCAGCCCTTTCGCCCATCATGAGTCCCGAAGATGAAACCAACTAATTTACCATCCACTTCAGCTACCAAAAAGATAGCGATAGGCTGTTTCATCTCTTGCTCAATATTATCCCGTCTATCTCGCCCCTCTGGTTTATATGGAAGATTTGCATCATCCCAAAGTGATATAAGCGCATCATAATCTTCTATATGGAGTTCTCTTATTACTACACTTAATAAATTCATTCCCAAAGTTGGAGTTAACCCGTAAGGGTTTTAAAAGGCTTACGCCTTAATTCCAAAGATAGTAGTTCCTGCTTTTCCTTCCAGAGCTTCCTCAATCAATTCTGGTCTCGTGATAATGACTCTGCCATTGCATTCCCGCCTGCCAAAGCCCTCCTTAGCCAAGGCGACGGCGGACGGCGGGCAGGGTTTCAAAAACTCTATACTTGCAGTTATCTTCGGTGCCATACTCCCCTCACCAAAATGTCCTTGTTTTAGATACTTTTCTGCATCAGCAACTGAAAGCTTACTAATACCCTTCTGGTTTGGCTTTCCAAAATTGAGGTATATTTTATCTACTGCTGTTAATATAAGAAAAAGTTCAGCATTAAGTTCTCTTGCTAAAAGGCTTGAGGTATAATCCTTGTCAATTACTGCCTCAACACCCCTGAATCCAAAAAGTGTCTCAAGAACAGGAACCCCTCCACCACCCGCAGCTATCACAATAATCCCCTCCTCCACTAACTTCTTTATCGCATTTAACTCAACAATCCTGTAAGGACGAGGGGAAGAGACAACCCTTCTCCATCCCCTTTCTCCATCCATAACTATATCCCAATCATACTCCTCTTTCCTTTTTAAAGCCTCTTCCTCACTGTAAAATGGACCTATAGGCTTGGTTGGATTCTCAAACGCAGGGTCATCAGGAGAAACAACAACCTGGGTTATCACTGTAGCACAAGACTTATTGATTTTTCTTATTTTGAATTCATTGATAAGAGCCTTCTCAATGTTATAACCAATTTCCCCCTGTGTCTCCGCATCTGCGTGGTCAATCGGCACTGGATGAACCGTCCCTTTCGCAATCTCTGACCTCAAAAGTATAAACCCTACCTGAGGACCATTCCCATGCGTAATTACAATCTGATAGCCAAACTTTATCAACGCAGGAATATGCCGACACGTCTCGCAAATCGCCTCATATTGATCAGAAATAGTCTGATGACACTCATCTTTGATAAGAGAATTGCCACCAATCGCAACAACCGCTATCTTATTCATAGTGTTTCTGGATTTAAGGCGTGAGCCTTTTATATATTTAAAATCCTTACGGATTAACTCCATTTACGAAATTGTCTGAACAATAACCCTTCTCCCACTCCTCGGACCATCAAACTCACACAACATAATAGCCTGCCAGGTCCCAATCTGAAGTCTACTATCTTTCACAGGTATGGTTAAACTTGACCCCACAAGAGCAGATTTTATATGAGCCGCTGCATTCATATCAATCCTATCATGAAGATAATTCGCATGAAGAGGTATGGCTTTATTCAAGGCATTCAAAAAGTCCGTTTTGATATTTGGGTCTGCACTCTCATTAACTATTATACCAGCAGTAGCATGAGGCACATAAACAATGCATATCCCCTCACTAATAGAGGAATCCCCAACTATCTGCTCTACCCTGTGAGTTATATCTATAAGCTCCTGCTGGCTTGATGTGGAAACTCTAAATTCGGTCTGCATTATCTCTCCTTTCTAATAATCTCTTTTGCAAGGGCGATGTAACTCTCGGCACCCTTGGATGTGGCATCATAAAGCATTACAGGCATACCATAGCCAGGAGCCTCTGCAAGCTTGACATTACGAGGAATTACAGTCTCATAGACCTTGTCAGCGAAATATTTTCTCATCTCCTCATCTACCTCCCTTGAAAGCCTGGTCCTGACATCATACATAGTAATCAATATTCCTTCTGTCTTAAGTTCGGGATTAAAACTCTTCCTTACCCTTTCTACACTCTCAAGAAGCTTTGATAAACCTTCCATACTATAATACTCTGCCTGAATAGGAACAATTATAGAATCAGCACAGGTGAGCGCATTTATAGTTAAAAGCCCTATAGAGGGCGGGCAGTCAATAAAAATAAAAGAATACTCCTCCTTTATTTCTGATATAACATCTCTTAATACATATTCCCTTTTCGGCACATATACAAGTTCTACAAGACTTCCAGCAAGATCAATACTTGAAGGGATAAGATAAAAAAAAGGAAAATCTCCTTCAATAATTACATCTTTGATAGGGACTCCATCAAGAAGTGCATTATATATAGTCTTCTCTCGCCTCTTCCCAAGACCTGTTGTCGCATTCGCTTGCGGGTCAAGGTCTATCAACAGGACCTTCCTTTTTTCACTTGCTAAAGCAACTGATAGGTTTATCGCAGTCGTTGTCTTGCCTACACCACCTTTTTGATTTACAATAGCAATTACTTTACCCATTTAAATTATATTTTAATACAATCACTTTTCCTCTGGAAAATACCCTATCCCTCGTCTCTATAACCTTCCAGCCTTTTAAGTCCCCTGGCACTGAAGACCTGTAAGTAATGAGCCTTCCCGTAGAACATAAAAACGGAACCACTATCTCTGTAAGATAACTCATTCTACCAACACCCCTTGCAAAAACTATATCATAACCACGGCCAGAAAACCTAAACTCCTCTGCCCTCACATTATACACCTCTATACCCTTAAGCCCAAGAATAGAAATAATATATTTCAAGAAATGATACCTCCTTCTCTTTGGCTCAAGTAAATCCATCTCTATGTCTTTTCTCACAATCTTTATCGGCACCCCGGGAAACCCGGCACCTGAACCTATATCCAGAACCTTCGCCCTATTCCCAATCACAGACACAGAGGTAAGTGAATCAAGTATATGTTTCTCTACTATCTTATCCTCATCACCCCTTGAAATAAGATTTATCTTTTTATTCCACTTGAGAAGGGTACTGATATATAAATCAAATTTCTCAAGCCTCCCCTTATCAATATCAATACCCAAAACCTTAGCATTCTCTTTTAACCCCTTGATATGTTTCACATGAAACATTAAAACTTGAATCCTAGTTTTATTTCCCCCCGAGGCGAGCCGCCTTCCTTAAATTTATAGAAGTGTGCTGATACATATGCATCAGACATAGACAGTGCCCATATACCCGCATCCCACCAAAGAAGGGTATATCGTTTTTTAAAATGTTCCTCATAATTAGCATAATCCTCCAGGTCTCGGGTCTTTTTATATTTCTTATATGCATTTTCAGCCTTTATATGTTCTGCTATAGTAAAGGAAGCAAATGTGGACTGAAGAGCAGAGAACACTATACCTTTTATACGATTGTCCGTATAAAATTGCCCCCCACCTGGCAGGACTGAAAGACCCATAGCAACAAAAGGAGATTTTCCCTGTGCCGTTAAAAGGGTTGTTAATAAAATCAGAACATTCATAATATCAAATAAAATATCAAAATGCAAAAATCAAAAATACAAATCAAAAATCAAAAAGTTGAAAGGAATTAAGGCGTTAGCCTTTTATAAAATAAAATCCTTACGGATTAACTCCAATAATGTCAAGAAAATCTTGGTTTTAAACACAAATTTTTATTTTTATATATGGACTTAGTACTCTGGCGAGAAAGAAAGTTGGATATACATATCCGATAAGGCGAAATCCTTTCTTAGATGCCAGGCAAAATCTAACTTGCATACCATATAAGATAAAGGTATTCGCAGACCTGCACCAAAACAAGCCTTTAAATCATAGAGTTCTCCATCTTTAAACGGGCGGAAAAGACTGAGGTCATTCTCCGCATAACCTACATCAATAAACATTGCACCTCTTATCCCTCGCAGGGTGTATCGGATAGGAAAAGCGAGGTTTATAGCATCAATAAGAGGAAACCTGAACTCAATATCAAAAAGTCCAATATGTCTTTTTTCAAATTCTCTGTAGTTATAGCCCCTTAAATCCTCTGGTCCACCAAAAGGAATATAGTAATAATCTTCATCCTCTCCCCATATTCCCTCTGCCATATACCTCCTCGCGAGTGTATATCTTTTTGCAAACCTTGTATATCTCCTGATGTCTAACTTATAGACATTATACGAAAGTGTCTGTTCATCAAATAATTTCTCAAATAAAGGAAGGGACTTCATAAATGTAAATTTCAATCTCTGTCCATTAATAGGTCCCGTGCTTCCCCAGATGGTATTGTCAGTAACAAAAGAGATAGATGGTATAAAGAAAGAAAGACTTTCTTGATAGTAAGAGGAATCAGGATAAAACTGGCTATAAAAATACTTATATGAGTGTTGGTATCCCTGACATTCAGCTTCTATTCGCCGAAACCTACTCAGTGGATATTGTAACAGGATACCACCACCAAATATATTTTCTGAGCAGATTATATCAGGAAATATGTAATAATAAGAATATTTCTCTCTAAATATCGCACCTCCAATATCCAGCCTCTTTGGAAGATACCAGTATGCACCATAAAGATTAGCGTCAGTCAAATCCTCAGGCGAGTTCGTCTCTAAATATATCCTATGATTACCAAGTATATCTGAGAGAGCAATAACAATATCCCCGGACATCCCATATTCTGTAGAATAACTAAGATACCCACCTACCCAGTCGGGTGTAAATCTGAGACCCAATTTCTTGCCCTTCAAAATTGTAGAATCAGAAACTTCTGTATATATTGTTGGAAATGTCCTCTTTTCTTTTACTTCAAATCCTTTTTTATCGGGAAACTTTATCGTGAAGATATCCCACCCGCTATCTGTATAAATAGAAAATGCAAGATATTTCCCATCTTTAGAAATAGATGGCGTGAATACCCCTCCTATTACATCTGTAAGTTGTGAAATCTCCTCTGTCTCTAAATCTAATAAGTAGAGGTTATTTATTCCTGTTCTGTTAGAGATAAAAAGTATTTTTTTACCTATCCATAACGGATACGCCACATAAGATGACTTCTCCTCCATAACAGGACTAACAATCACACCATCTTTATCAACCTTAAAGAGACCATACTCTCCATAATCTTTTCGGGACAGGAATGTCCCTCCTACATTTCGGTTTTCTATGGGGCGGTCTGATGCAAATACTATGTATTCTCCATCTGAGGACCAGGAAGGAGTAATATCATCATACCTATCATCTGTAAGTCTTTCAAGATTTGAGATTTGAGATTTGAGATTTGAATTTTTTATTTTATATATATCTGCCTGTCCATCTTTAAGTCCTCTGAATACTATTTCTTTACCATTAGGGGACCAACTTGGGGAGAAGATAGCGTCAATCTCAAAGGAAAGTTTCTTTAAGACCTTTTTCTTGTTTACATCCATAATATATAGATAATCTCTTCCTTTTTTTTCTGAAACAAAACAGATTTTTGTTCCATCAGGGTTCCATGTAATTCCACCGTATAGAATATGCAGGGATTCAAATCCTTCTGTCTTTCCTCCAGAACAGAGTTTCTTCTTTATCTTCCCATCAATAGCAGAAGCAAGATAGATACCTTCATACTGGTCTCTGTCTGAAAAAAATGCTATATAAGCACCATCTGGTGATATGGCAGGACCAATATTGAACGCATATCCTTTATGAGTTGTAAGTCTTCTTGCATAAGAAGGATATTCCTCTTTCTCTGCACAAACAGGCCAATATCTCTCTCGTAAATCCCTTGTCCAGAGCCTGTTGAGTTCTTCTGTGTCTATTCCAATAGTAGATTTAATTGCTCCATTAAACCCATTCATAAGTTTAATCGCCCTAAATATCTCCCCTATCTTCTTTTCACCATACCTATCCGCTATAAACTTGACAATTGACTGACCCTCTTTATACATAAGATAAGAACCGCTTATAAGGTCTAATTTCTGTATTGGAAAGAGCTTATCATAGTAAATAGCATCTCTAATTATCATATCCGCTTCACTATTCCAGTTCAGAGAGGAATATTCTGCCATCCCTTCTATAAACCATAGAGGCACGTTTACAGGCAATCCTTTTGGAAGTATAGAGGAAAGCCCTGAACCATACATAATATCAAACTGAAAGGTATGGACCAGTTCATGGGCAAGCACATGCCTGAAATCCTCATAAGAGCCTGTAAATGGTACCACAACCCTGTTTTTATACATCTCGGTAAATCCACCTACAGATTCCTCAATTAAGGAAAGTGTAACATTTGTCTGTTCAAAATCATTATGGGATTTGTAGATAATCACTGGAATCTTTTCAGATGGTGTATGAGAAAGAGCCTCTTTGTATCTCTCGTAAGAGTCCTCAAGCACACCTTTTGCAAAGAGTGCTATCTCCTCCTCCCCTTGATAGTAGATAATACTGAACACATCTGTTTCTATTGTCTTCCACTTGAACCCTTTGTATTGAACCTTGTTTTGACCAAATTCAAGATACTGGGAATAAGAAGAAGTAACGAGTAACAAGTAACAAGTAACAAGCAACAAGCGAAAAGTGATATTAAAAACTTGTAACTTGTAACTCGTAACTCGTAACTGTTTCATAGAAGTTTCCCTACTACAAAACCAATAACTATTCCTATTAAAAATGAAGTAACAAGGATACGGGACTTAAATATGTCTATCTTATGTCCTTTCCTGATTAGACCCAGTGTAAAGATGTATGCAAGCCCATTTATAATCCAGATAAAAGGTAGGGATATTATATGGACTATAGGTGCGCCTATTATCGGAGTAAGCCCAATTATAGCAAGGAGTCCAGAGAATGCTTGTGTAAATATTCCAAAGACAACGATACCAAAAGTCATAACCTTCTTATCGAGATGGAAGTGAAAACCCAGAAATATTGTAAGCAGGATAACTGCCCAAGTGATGAGGAGTTTTCTATTGCGGACAAAGAACGTCTTTATTCTCATCGTCATTTAGATTAGAACTTGCTTGTAAGACAAAGACGAATTTCGGCTGATTTTGGTATAAATTCAAGGTTATATTTTGGAAATTTCTCTTTTGTGGTGAGTATAATTACTGTGCTTATAAGTCTATTTAAAATAGCACCGCCAATACAGTAAGAGGCATTTTGTAGCACTATCCTTTTTCCTTTCCTGAGATTTCTGTATTTATCCATCGCAGAAGTACTCTCCCATTGCCACGATAGAGAATCAGGCATCTTATTTTCCTCGTAATATTTTTTAAACCCATCCATGTCATCAGGATAATAGTACCTTGCCTCTTCTCTCACATCATCGTTATAATCCTCAATACTCTCATACCATTCTACGGCATCATAATAATTTTCCTGTCCGTTCATTGAGGCACCTGCATTTCCCGATGCATAGAGTAGGTAATTATCTTTAAGAATACCTGCAAAAACTTTGAATCCTGCATAGGCAAGCCATATACTCCCTTCAGTAATATATGCCCTCAATGCCTTATTTTTATGGCCCATATATGTTTCACCAAGACCAGGTAAAACCAGAGAAAGTCCCATCGCCTTCCTTTTATCTTTTTTCTTTTCTTCCCAATGAGTGGTAATGAAAGTATCTATAAGAACAGGCATAGGTTCTATATCTATAATGAATTTCTGCTCTTTATTTTTTGATGGTTCTAAAGTTGCCTTCGGCAAATCTAAAGTTGCCTTTGGCAAATCTACTGGTTTTGTCTCACTTGCAAGCATTGACAAAATAATAAGTAATACATCCATCCGACCTCCTCTATTTTATCACCCCAAACTTCTTAAACCTCACCATTTTTTTGCCCGATTTCTCTACTTCAACCCTGAGTAGATAGACACCAGCCGCCACATCTGAAAGGGGTAGTTCAACGCTACCATTGGTTTTCTCAAATATCTTTCCTTCAAATTCCTTTACTATATTTCCTGCTAAATTTATGATTTTGATATCTACTTTATCCGCATCTCCACTGAAATACTTTACTTTTCCACCATCTTTTCTAACAGGATTGGGATAGATATAAAAGTCAGATATCATAAATATATCTTCAGCAATCTCTCTTTGTTCAGACGGTGCCTCAAACAAACTATTATTTCCCCTGTTTTTACGAAACATAGGAACAGGAACCTCTCCATATTGGTACGGAAGACTAAAACACCAGAGTTCCCCACAACCATCTCCTATAACTATCTTATTATCTAACAATGCTGGAGTAGAATATACTGAACCACCCATAGATAACGGAAATAGAGAAATCAGCTTACCACTTGAATTATATGCCAATAATTTCTTATCAGGAGAGGCAATTACAATATCCAATTCACCATCTCCATCAATATCACCAATTACTGGTGAGGACTGTAACTCTTCTCCCTTTGTATCTATTGGAAATCCGGGCAGAACAGCACCATTATGATTTATGCAATATATTTTATTTCCTGCGGCAAGGATAATATCTAAATAACCGTCTCCATCTATATCTGCAAGGACAGGGGTTGTATAAAAAGAAGTATCTTCCAAACCCATCTGAAACTCAATATCTCCAGAATTACTTATACTATATAATGTCCCATCGCCTGTGGATACAATGATTTCATTGTCTCCATCTCCATCAATGTCTCCAACAACAGGTGAAGAAGAGGTAAAGGGAAGATGTGGTTCCAGAGCATCCCATTTCAGAGTTCCATCTGTATTTATTGCAAAAAGCCTTCCATCGCCACCAAGCACATAAATTGTTTGGGTTGTAGAATCAAATACAGGAGTTGACCAACAATACTGGTTGAGTTCAACAGAGAACATCAAACTATCAAATTTAAAACAATAGAGTTTTCCATCTTCAGATGTAAATAGTATTTCATCTTTAGCGTCGTCATCAATATTTGCAACCAACGGAGTAGAAAAAATAGCACCATTAGTTACAACAGTATCAATAAGTGGGCTTCCATCATCAATATTCCATGCACAGAGTTTACCTTCTATAAGAGTAAATGTATCCTTAACTCCTTTTTGGAACAGCACAGGTTTCTCTCCTTTGCCCGTAATCATACTCCAGGCAACAAAAGGACAGACAACCACATCAAGTATATCATTCCCATCAATATCCCCTATAGCCACAGAGGAAAAGAGATTGGTCTCAGGAATAGTATCTATCCAGAGAACTGAATCATAAGTGCAGGCAAACACAATCCCCGCAAAAGTGGTATCACTACCTATTATGATTTCTGTATTCATACAGGTTCCAAATATTATTTTCTCACCATTATGGTCTATAAAATTTGGGGAGCAGATATCAAAGTAAGAACCAAATTTACGAGGAAATCCCTCTGTCCCCAGGTTAAATTTAAGAGAGAATGTCATTCCTGTATCAGATGTGCTTATATCATAAATAGAGATTCCAGAATTTGCGCCGCTATTACTATTTGTATTTGGAATTGTTGTGGGGGTGAATGAATCTGCCCAGGGAGAAAAGAACAAATCCCATTTAGAACCGAAAAATGCCGCATCAAGGTCAGATACAAGCCATACCTTTTCTTCAAAATCCTGTATCCCATCTGCCTCTTCCATATCAACACCCTTTGGAGAACCAACATTTATTTCATTCCAAAGACTATCTTTTGCAATTTTATTTTTATCAATATGCCATATAGCAAGACCACCAGTCATTGAATCACACGGCAACCCCCAGTCATAATCATCAAATCTCGTCATAACCCCATCTTTCCAGGCCCTTACACCAGATGAATCATAGTGATAGGTGGAATCATCTGGATGTAAAGAGTCACCAATTATTATAGTCTTGTCCGTATCAGGATTTGCATAGGCAAATCTCTCTGTAATAAGAAAATACTCATCTGAATTTATAGGCACCTTATACATCTTAACCTTAGAAGTATCATTACCACCCATATAATATATAGAGTTGAGCGGGAGTTGAGAGTTCAGGGTTTCCATTTTTATCCATCCTAATTTTTCTGCATGCCAGGCACATATGTGCGAAGGCAGCAAACCCATCATATTCCAATTTCCGGTCCCCATCAGTGCCCAACCGCCGGATCCAATAGTTTCACCCCAGGTATCATAAAGGTCATAAAGCCCAAGACTATGCCCGATTTCGTGTGCAAGCCCACCTTGAAGATATCCGGGCATACCATCCTGGAAACCTGTTTCTGGATAGAGAACAGCATCAGTAATTGGCACTGTTCCATTATCAACCCAGATAGGCGTTCCAAAGTATTCATCAATACTTGATACATAACAGGCAAGAAGGTCATAAGGCGAATCCCAGAAATAGTCAGACTGCCACATAGAACCCGCATGAAAAATAACAATAGTCCCATTATCTCCTCTATATTCACTAAAATCAATCTCAGGGCTTTCTCTGTCGCATATTGTAATAGCATCTCTCACAAGGGTAAGTATGCCCTGAACATAGTTTTCCGGGTCACCATAATAGAGCATAGTATAAGGAAGTTGATAGATAAGAGTCTCTACATCAGGCACTACTTTGCAGCTACAAACAAGCATTCCTCCTGAGTTATCAAGATAATAATTCTTTAAAGCCTCCATCTGAAGTTCAAAATATCTCTTTGTATGGGGAGGGTCATAGTAGATATCATGCCCAAGACTATCAAATGGATGAAGACTGTCA
>JAUWAR010000090.1 GCA_030601965.1 bacterium
TTTCTTCCACCTCTTTTGCCTCTATACCAAGAATATCTGCAATTTTATCACTGACTTCTTTCCCTCCTACAGTACAGAGTTCTGTTTCTGCTTCTTCCTTGGCAAGGACTTCTGCATACTGTTCACATCCAGCGAATCCACAAGCACCGCAGTTTGCACCGGGCAAGGCATCAAGAATGGACTTTTGCTTTTCGTCTAATGCTATAGCAAGTTTTGTATAGGCTGATACAAGGATAGCACTAAGGACAACTCCAAGCCCAACTAATATAATTATTGCTTTTAACATAATCAGTTCATGGTTATTAGTTCATGGTTATTGGTTATTTTATTATCTATGAACTATGAACTATGAACTATGAACCATGAACTCAATATTTCCTCCAAATCCGGCTTGCTAATCTCTTTTAATTCATATGTTACTCTTGTAGAAGGTTTATCTATTTTAAGAACTTTACCAAGGTCAATTGGAGTGGCGATTATTACAGTATCACAAGGAGTCTTATTTATGGTTTGTTCAAGTTCCCTTATCTGTCTTTCTCCATAACCCATTGCAGGAAGGATTTCTCTTGTATTTGAATACTTACTATATGTCTCAATTATTGAACCAACAGCATATTTTCGTGGACTTATAATACTCTTTGCAGAAAATTGTTTGGCAGCAACAATTCCTGCCCCATATTCCATTCCACCATGTGTAAGTGTAGGTCCATCTTCAATCACAAGCACATTCTTGCCTTTAATAAGAGAAGGGTCTCCTACACTAATTGGTGATTCTGCCAGAATTACTTCTGCCTCTGGATTTACATTTTTAATATTTCCCTTTACCTTTTCTATATCTGCAGACTTCGCCGAGTCAATTTTATTTATGACAACTACATGTGCCATTCTAAGGTTTGTTTCTCCTGGATAATATAAGAGTTCATGACCAGCTCTTAAAGGGTCTGCAACTACGATAAGTAAGTCTGGATTATAAAATGATAAATCGTTATTTCCACCATCCCAGAGTATAATGTCTGCCTCTTTTTCTGCTTGTTTAAGTATCTCTCCATAATCTACACCCGCATAGACCACTGTATTATTTTTGATATGCGGCTCATATTCCTCTCTCTCCTCAATTGTGCAATTTGCATCATCCATATCTTCATAAGTTTCAAATCTCTGACAAATCTGTTTTCTAAGGTCACCGTAAGGCATAGGATGTCTTATTACAACAACTTTTTTATTATGTGCCTTTAGAATATCTGATACATATCTTGTGGTCTGACTCTTTCCAGAGCCCGTTCTTACTGCACAGATAGCAATTACAGGTTTCTTAGACTTTAACATTGTATTCTTGGGTCCGAGAAGTATAAAGTCAGCTCCACAGGCAAGCACTTCTGATGCCTTGTGCATAACATAATTATGAGAGACATCACTATAGGAGAAGACCACGATATCAACATTTAGGTCTTTTATAAGTGATTTAAGTTTAGTTTCTTCATAAATAGGAATACCATCAGGATATAGATTTCCAGATAGTTCTTTGGGATATCTTCTACCAGCAATATCAGGGATTTGTGTAGCGGTAAAAGCAACTATTTCATAATCTTTATTATCTCTGAAATAGACATTAAAATTATGAAAGTCCCTACCTGCCGCACCTATAATAATCACTCTTTTACGCATAATCACCCCTTTCTTATCTCTTTTGCACTTTTTAGCTCTTTTCTTGTTTCAAGGTATCTCGCAAACTCTTTAAGTCTGGGAAGTTCACTCAGGTCTCTCTCCCTTCCAGACTCTTCTTTGCTTTTTATTATATCTCTCATAGAGGCTACTGGGTATCTTTCATCTAATAACACACTTGCTTCTTTAGCCTCTTCATAACTTGATATGCCATCTGGAGCAAATACTATATCTAAAAGGAGATGCTGGATAAAATCCTTACCTGTCCTAATCTCCTGAAAAAATTTTTCATCCTTAAAACCTAATTCTTTCAGTCCTTTTATCAATTTCTGAATGTTTTTTGTCTCTTTCTTGGGAAAGATATCAATGTCTTGAGTAACACCATTGTACCCTTGTAAAATAGCACCCATTTTCCCAATAATAAGATAATCTACCCCATGTTTGTTTAAAACCTCTGCTATCCTCTGAGGTGTTATCTTACTCTTTTGTATCCCATCCATCTTGGATATGTTTTTTCACACCACTCCCTATACTTTTCCATAGTAGGAAAAGCCCTTGTCCCTTTTTTAATGGGAAGTTCTCTGCCCGGAAATACCATATTGAAAAAACCCATATTTGCTCTTGCATCACCATCTCTTCTTAAACATGCCTCCCAATGCATCATCTCTGCAATCTCATCATCATACTCATCCCAATTGGCTGAGTAGACCAAGTTCTTCATCCGCATAACTTTCAGTGCTTTATTTCTATCCATATTCTTATATCCTTTCCGATATTGCTTTTGCCTGTGTGAAGAGCAAGAGGTAGTCTTTTCCACCTGCCTTACTATCTGTTCCAGACATGTTGAACCCACCAAATGGATGAACCCCTACAAGTGCACCTGTGCACTTTCTATTAATATATAAATTTCCACAATGGAAGACCCTCTTGGCTTTGTCAATTTTTTCTCTGTTCTTTGTATAAACTGCTCCGGTAAGTCCATATTGTGTGCAGTTCGCTATTTCAAGGGCGTCATCAAAGTCCCTTGCTTTTATAACTGCAAGAACAGGACCAAAAATCTCCTCCTGAGCAATTCTTGCATTTCTGTCCACATCAGCAATGATGGTAGGCTTTATATAATAACCATTATCAGTAGTGGCACAGCCATCTTGGCTGTGTCTTCCCATCCCGCAGGATTGCGGGATGCCACCACAAAGTAGTCTTCCCTCTTTTTTGCCTATCTCTATATAATTAAGAATAGAGTCCGTAGCCCATTCATTGATTACAGGTCCTATAGGATAGTTATCCTTTGCTGGACCTATACTTAGAGTTTCTGTCTCTTTCACAAGTTTATCTAAAAACTCATCATATATATCAGAGACAACAATTGCCCTTGAACAGGCTGAGCACTTTTGACCCTGATACCCAAAAGCAGAGGCATTTACTCCTATTGCTGCATTATTTATATTTGCCTCGTTATCCACAACTATACAGTCTTTGCCTCCCATTTCTGCAACCACCCTTTTTATCCATATCTGGCCAGGAGCAGTTTTACCCGCAAGTTCTACAATATGAAGTCCCACTTCTTTTGAACCCGTAAAGGCTATGAATCTTGTTTTTGGAGAACCCACAAGTGTATCACCAACTTTTGAACCAGGACCAGGCAGAAAGTTCACTACTCCATCAGGTAATCCTACCTCTTCAAGTATTTCCATAAATTTTGCACCTGTTACAGGGGAATCACTTGAGGGTTTTAAGATAACTGTATTACCTGATACGAATGCGGCAGATGTCATTCCACAGAGAATAGACATTGGAAAGTTCCACGGCGGGATTACAACTCCTACACCCAATGGTATATACCAGAGTCCCGATTTCTCTGTAGGGATTTTTGTAAGAGGTTGTCCTTTTCCATATTCTATTGCCTCTCTTGCATAGAATTCAAGGAAATCAATTGCCTCTGCAACATCTCCATCTGCTTCCATCCAGTTTTTTCCAACCTCATATACAAGGATTGCATCAAGTTCATATCTTCTTTGTCGTATTATCTCTGCAGCCTTAAAAAGATACTCTGCCCGTTTTTCAAAAGGCACAAACTTCCAGGTCTTAAATGTCTCTGTTGCAATATCTATTGCCTCAAGTGCCTCTTTCTCGGTCCCTTTGCTAATTACTCCTACAACCTCATCCTTATTGGATGGGTTCATAGATTTGAAAACATCATCAGTCTTTACTTTTTTACCACCAATTATAAGGCTATATTCTTTGCCAAGTCCCGATTTAACTTTATCAAGTGCCTGTTCCATCTTTGTTTTATCTTCAGGCGACTTAAAATCTATTATTCTTTCATTCTCAAATTCCTTCATAATACCCCCTCATTATTCCAATTAGTATTCTTCTCACAAAAAGCGTAATCCTACTCTAAATTAACCTCGTCATCTGTCAAGATTTTAGTAAGTTACTTATAAATTCAATCTCTTCTTTCCTAATTTTATCCATATTTACGCTATTTATCCCTTGTTGATAACAAAATATCTACATCTACTTGGTCCTGTTTTCTGTCTGATGTTTTTTTGCTTTTTATTAATTCGTTTATCCCGATAAAGTGAACCCTTTCTTTTCCATAAGTCCCCATTGCTTTGTTTTCCCATACCTGCTTAAAACTACAACCCTGAACCGAAGTTATGATATCCACTCTTACTGGTTCATACCCCAACTGAATAATCTTGCCTCTTTGACTAAAATCTCTTTCAGATAGGTCTATGCTTTTAAATCCAAATTCATTAAGGGCATTAATAATCCTTTTGCCATTTTCAATACTTGGTTCTACTAAAATATCCAAGTCTTTTGTATATCGGGGCTTAGCATAAAAGGCAATTGCATACGCACCGATAATACAATATTTTACTTTGTATTTATTGAATGATTTTAATAACTCTTCGTAGTCTTTTTCTACTTTCATTTTTCTCACCTCTTTTCATTTTGAAATACGTTTCTCTTAAAAATTGCATTGTTTCTAATCTCTTTGTCCTGCTCATTGATAGATAATAATTCTCATCAAATCTTTTGGCTGATTCCCATGCATCTGTTTTGTTCACCCAAATCTTTTTCATTGTGTTCTTTTCATACCCAAAAACCTTGAATTGTATTTTTCAATCAACCCCTCATCTGCAAAACTGTAATATCTATTGTCACCTATAATAAGATGGTCCAGGACTTTAATCTGCATAATGTTTCCAGCAAAAACCAACTCCTCTGTTATACTCCTGTCACTCTCTGAAGGCGACGGACTGCCTGATGGATGATTGTGAACAAAAATGAGACTTAGAGCATCGTTCTTGATAGCACTTTTTACAACTTCACGGGGATAAATGGAACTTGCATTCAATGTACCTTCGGAAAGGTCTTCAATATCTATGATGCGATTTTTCCCATCTAAAAAGATTACCTTGAAA
>JAUWAR010000015.1 GCA_030601965.1 bacterium
CGGGTATGAGATACAACTCCCCATACACTATCAAAGAAATTATGAAAGAGAAAACCAACCCAAGAAGCTATAAATCCTACATTAAGTCTTCTTCTAAAATCAGATTCATCGCTCCTATAGACTTTAATAAGTCTATGGAAAATTCTAAAGAGTAGAAGAAATAGACCTATCGCTCCAAGAATTCCAAGTTCCAGAAGAGTAGCAATGTATAGATTGTGAGGACTAAGAAACCCAAGGGAATAAGGTTCATGGACAAAATTTGAAATTCCAATACCGAGAAATGGATGATGAGCAAAAGTCTTAAGAGATTCTCTCCAAAACATAAGTCTACCTAATGAGGCAGCATCATACTGAAAATACCTTACACTTGCCAATCTTGTAAAAATATCTGGTGCATACCTCACAGTACCCAAAGCAAGAACTAGAATACCCAAAACAAATACTCCGAGCATCTTCGGCTTTTTGTATTTTTTACTGTATAGAAAGGCAAGCACAAAACTACTTACGAGAAAGGCAATATATCCATTTCTAGAATAAGTAACCCCCAGTATGAAACAGAGAATAGCAATAAAAAAATATCGTAATATATTCCGTAAGATTTTTTTTCTTGAAAAACAGACCCACATTAGAGGCAGAACAATTACTATGAATCCAGATAAAGAGTTTGCATGTGTCAAATTAGCTGTTACCCTATTTGCCCAAATACCGGAAGAAAGCCCAACATCTGTGCCTCCTACAATAGGAAAATAACCTAATTTAAACTGAAAAAGTCCATATATTCCATAAAAAGCAGCAATTGCAAAGTAGATGAAAAGTAAGTGTTTGAGGTCCTCTTCTGATTTAAAGAAGGTCAAAATATAAGAGTAGAGAATAAATCCCTCAAACATCATCAACAGATAAAGAATTCCCAATCTTTTATCCACTGCTCCTACCAGAGAGAGCAAAGCAGAAAAAAGTAGTATCAGTAAAGGCACTGTCAAGAAATCTTTATGTAATTTAATCTCTCCTTGAAAGAATCTATTTCCTATGAGTAGAAAGAAAAGCAGTGTGATTAGAATATCGGTGGCTCCAATTGATAGATTAGATGCTCCTACTAAATGGACTTGAAAGAAAGTTACGGGAAGTGCCAATGTAAAAAGCGCTAAATAAAGGAGTCCCTTAAAGACATCATCTATTGTAATCGCAATTAATAGGACTGCGAGTGCCATGACTATTTTTACTGGAAAGGAAAGTTTGGCAACACACAAAAGACAAAGCAAAAAAGAAAGAATAAGAAAATAGATAATTTGATGGGCTCTAAAATTCTTCTGTTTTATACCATATGTCAGAATGCCGTTCATATCTTTGTTACGCCACTTTTCCAATAACTTCAGAAATCTTTTCCTCCCTCATATCCAATTTCTCTAATATCGTATATCTTTCTTTTCTCGTATTCGGTGCATAAGAGATTGCTTTTATGAACTCTTCTTCTGTTAATCCTATGTCCGAATATTTCATAGGAACCTCACAATGTTTGAAAAAGTCTCTCACCCTTTTGAAATATTTATTCTTCTGTAAATTAAGTGTGAAAAGAGTCCCAACTGCTACCTGTTCTCCATGCAGTGCTTTGCCACCATATAACTCGTCTATCGCATGACTTATCTCATGCTCTCCACCACTGCACGGTCTTGATGAACCTGCTACTGCCATCGCTATGCCACTTAATACTAATCCATATACTAACCTCTTTAAAAAACTATAACTCTCAATGTCAGGCTTAATAGCACAGGCATCTTGCCGATGCTTAGTAGGATAGGCATCTTGCCTGTCATTCAATACTAAAAATGCACCAGTCTCTGCAAGCAACGCAGAAAAAGGGTCAAATTTCTCTCCTTTTTCTCTGCTTGCTAATCTCCAATCCTCTACCGCTGATAGATTGGATATTAAATCCCCTATACCCGCTCTAATATTTCTTATCGGAGCTTTTTGTATTACATCTAAATCTACTATTAAACCAATTGGCATTTTTGCACCAAGACTCTTTAAGTCTATCACAGCAACAGGTGAACAGATACCATCATTAGACGGACAGGTTGGAATACTAATAAAATCTATATCTTCAAGACTTGCTGCATATTTACCAACATCTATAACTTTACCACCACCTACTCCAAAGATACAGCAACCTTTTTCAACTCTTTTTCTTACAATATCTACATACTCTTTTGAACTATCATTTACCTCTATAAACTCTATACTCTCATTTGCCAAAGGCAACTTTAGCACTCTTAACTCTAAACTCTTGACTATCTTCTCTGTATTTTTATCAAAGAGCATAATTGCCTTATTAAAACGGAGTTTGTTCTTCTCTATTATCTGAGGAATATCAGAAAGAATTCCCCTCTCAATCTCAAGAAATTGTGGTAAGACAATCAAGGTAGGACTTCAATCCGCAGTAATACCCCCTACTATAAATAAATCCCAATGACTAAATCCAAATAACGAATAAAATCCCAATACCCAAATCCCAATTTCGTCATTCGGGCTTCGGTTTTCGGATTTTAACTTGATGTACATTTAGCACCCTATCCTAACTACATTTTTCTTTTTTATCCACTTCGTGGCATTTCTTGTATCTACAACAAGTTTTGCATTCCTCACAATCCAGTTGTAGTCATAAACCCTATGGTCAGTGGTTATAAGAACACAATCTACTTTTTTTAATAAAGATTCTGTAAGTGATATGGACCTCTCTCTTGTTCCTTTGATTTTGTCAATATACGGGTCGTTGTAAATAACTTCCTTTACCCTTTGTTTCAGTATCCCCATTACTTTCAAAGCAGGAGAATCACGCTGGTCATTAACATCTCTTTTAAATGCTACACCTAATATCAAAACTCTTGCCCCAGAAGGACATACATTATTCTCACTCAATGCCTGTATAACTTTATCCACAACAAAATATGGCATATTTTCGTTCACCTTGGCAGATAGTTCTATAAATGAGGTATGAAAATCATATTCTCTTGCCTTCCAGGAAAGATAGTATGGGTCTATTGAGATACAATGACCCCCTACGCCAGGTCCCGGATAAAAGGGCATAAATCCAAAAGGTTTTGTTGATGCTGCATCTATGACCTCCCAGATATCTATTTTCATCCTCTCGCATAATAGAGCAAGTTCATTGACAAGTGCAATATTCACATTCCTGAAAGTATTCTCAAGTAGTTTTGTCATCTCTGCTATCCCTGAAGATGAAACAGCTATAACCCGTTGCATAACCGAAATATACAACAATTTTGCAAGATGAGTGCACTTTTTAGTTACTCCTCCTACTATAACCGGCGTGTTTTCTATAGTGTATTCTTTATTACCAGGGTCTATTCTTTCCGGTGAAAAAGCCAGATAAAAATCTTTACCAACTTTAAACCCAGATTTCTCCAATATAGGCAGGATTACTTTTTCTGTTGTCTCAGGAAAGGTTGTGCTTTTTAATATAATAAGTTGCTCCTTCCGTAATCTCTTTGAAATCTCACGAGTAGTGTCTGTTATATAGATTGTGTTTGGCTCCTTGTTGACATTTACAGGTGTGGGAACACATATCTGAATTACATCACATTCCTGAATTTTGTCATAGTCCCATGTAGCACTTAGTTTTCCTGATTCTACTGCTTCTTTAATCCCTTGTTGATCTGCATCTTCAATATAACTTTTACCTTGATTTACAAGTTTTACCCTTTCTTTTTTTATGTCAATACCTAATACATCAAATCCTTTTTTTGTAAATTGAAGACATAAAGGAAGTCCAACATAGCCCAATCCTATGACACCAATTTCAGCAGTTTTGTTTTTTATTTTCTGTTCAAGCATCTCCATAATCGTTTTGCGTTTTGCGTTTTGCGTTTTGCGTTTTCATCATTTTCCCTATTTCCTGCCATTTTTCTCTCTCTTCTGGTTCAAGTCTTTCAATATGTTCAAAGAAAAAGGCAAGAACAACACCCACAAATAGGCTCATTATAAAAGCAACTATTACAATCTTTCTCCTTATTGGGAAACTTCGGAGTTCCGGGATAGTAGCCTCCTCAAGAACATCAACAGTTGGAGTATCTTTTACCTCTTGAATCTTTGCTCTTTCATATTGTTCAGTCAAAAGTTTATATACCTCATTTTGAATCATTACCTCTCTGGTTAACCGTGCAAGTTCAAGTCCAACTTCTGGCACTTTCTTAAAAGGGACTGAAAAACCAATCCCAAAGTGTTTGTCATCTCCTCCCTGCTCCATATTTGTAAGTTGAGTATTAAGTTCTTTTAACTCTGATTTTACTCTTATAATTTCAGGATTTTGTTCAGTAGCATACTGCTGGAGAATACCTAATTCAACTCTTCTTGCTATAATCTGGGCTTTAAGCTCACTTACAGATTTCAGGACAGGAATTAATTCATCCTCTATAGAAAGGGTTTTATGCCTTTCTTGAAAACTTTTAAGAGACTCCTCTGTTGATTTAAGGTCTTTTTTCACTTCAGCAAGTCTCTTCTCTAAAAATATTCTATTTCGCTTTCCTATACTCATAATTGTAGTTGTGATTACATTGTCAAGGTTTTTAACATAAGATACCGCCATATCTCTTGCTAATTCAGGGATCTTGGCAGTTGTAGCAATAGTGATAATTGCCTCTGGACTCACCTTTATGTCTGTATTTTTTTCTAATTTATCATAAGTTTCTGTCATTGTCTTCTCTTTATATACTTCCATCAAATTACAATCTTCTATTACTCCTTTCATTACCGTTTTAGATTTAAGAACAGCTGCGAATAAATCAGAAGGGGTTGCTCCCATACCCATAACACCAGCAAGACCAGACATTCCAGCCAACATACCGGGTATCTGCAAGCCAAGACCTTCTTGAGAAGGCATCGGTGGAAGCAAGGAAGTCGTCGCGGTATATTTCTTTGGCAACACAAGGCTAATAATGATTGCAAGTAGAGTGATTACCCCTACATTGAAAACAATTACTCTCCTCCACTTAACAATTACCCTGATATAATCCTGAATTTTTATTTCGTGTGCCATTTATTTTCTATGTTATTTTGTTATTGTTAGCCACGCAATTATGACAGTAGTAACAGCAGAAGCAATCGTAAGGTAGTCTTGCCACCATTTAAGAAAAACCTCTTTTATAACAATTGTATTTCCTTTTTCTATTTTCGCTCTTTTCAGAGAAACTTTTGTCCCGTCTTTTTTGATTACATAACTCTTTGAAACAAGCCCTCTTTCTGTTGGTCCACCAGCCATTCCTATATACTCTGCTGCCCCAAAATCAGGATTATATGGAAATGCACCTGGTATTTCTACTGCCCCTCTCACATAAACATAGGCACGGGGAATTGTAATAACATCACCTCTCTCTACTGTGGTATTCAGAGCTACTTTTATTTCAGGCCCATCCAGTTTTTTAACCTTCACTTCTTCAATATTGCCTTCTGGAAGTGGCCCTCCTGCAATCCCAATATATTCCCTTACAGTTCTTTGTGGTAAAAAGGGATAACCAGTAGGAGTGGATACAGCCCCTGTGACATACACAAGGTCTGTAAATTCTATTACTGTAAGACTAACTTCTATGTTCTTAAAATACTTGTTAGCTACTTTTTCTGTGAGGGATAAAGCATCTTTTATGGTAAACCCTGCAATATGAACACTTTCTAACACCCCTTGGGATAGTGGAAAACCACTTTCAAGAGTCCCAATCTCTTCAGGGATAGGTGATTGCACAAAGATATTCCCTTGGGGAGTTATAGTCTGTTCATAGGCAAAATTGATACTACCAGATACACTCACAAGAATTTTATCTCCTACCTGCAATATGTATTCGTCTGTAATACAAGGACGGTCAATAGAAATAAATGCGAGAAATAATAATAACATAACCTATTTCTCCCTTCTTAAACGAGAATACCACTTTTCCTCAAATTCCTTAAACTCCTTACTCGCTTTTAACTTCTTCCACCAACTTACATTTTCCTTATACCATTTAACTGTCTTCTTAATTCCTTCTTGAAATGAGACTTCCGGTCTCCAATCTAACAAAGTTTCAGCTTTTTTATAAGAACTGTTAAGTCTTTGCACATGCCCCGGTCTATCACCAACAAGTTCAATAAGAGATTTTGGTTTCTTAATCTCTTTTAAGATGGTGTTCGTTATTTCAAGGATTGAATAATCGTTACCAGTTCCAAGATTTATGACCTCACCAGTAATCTCACTTTCAAGTATTTTTAAGATACCATTGCAAGAATCACTAACATAGAGCCAATCTCTTTTATTTTCACCTGTCCCATATACAGGAAGTTTTTTACCCTCCATTGCATTTGTCGTAAAAAGAGGAATAAGTTTTTCAGGATATTGATTGGGACCATAGGTGTTAAATGGTCTCACAATAACAATAGGTAAGTGATAAGTAAGATAATATGAATAAGCAAGTCTATCTCCACCTGCCTTTGCTGCCGCATAAGGAGATTGTGGATTCAAAGGATGATTCTCATCCATTGGAACATATTGAGCACTTCCATATACCTCTGATGTAGATATATGAACAAACCTTCTCACAGCATGCTCTTTTATCGCCTCTAAAAGAACTTGTGTCCCCTTGAAATCTGTATCTATAAATGGGTCTGATAGGTCTATAGACCTATCAACATGTGAATAAGCAGCAAAATGGACCACTGCATCTTGAGCCTTCATAATATCAAAAACTAATTCTTTATCAAGAATATTACCTTTGCAGAATGTAAAGTTTTTGTTTTCCCATATCTCTTTAGGGAAGTTATCCAGATTTCCGCAATAGGTAAGGGCATCAAGCACAGTAATCTTATAATCAGCCCTTTTCTTTAGACAGAGTTTTACAAAATTACTTCCAATAAATCCTGCACCACCTGTAATTAACAACCTCATATTAAAATTATCAATTAGCAATTAACATTTCAAAATTCTTATCGTCCTTATCTTTTTTCTCTTTATTCATTGATAATTGCTAATTTTTCATTGCTAATTTTGCATTGATTCCTCATCCGTCCTTCCTCCTCCAATCATAAGGTATATCGTTTTTATATGGGTCCACTCTATACTCATCGGGATTTTCATAATTATATTTTTCTGTTGGAATATTTATCACAATTGCCTCGGATTCTGATATACATTTAAAACCATGATAAATCCCTGGGGGAATATGTATGAGAATCGGATTATGTTCTCCTACAAAAAATTCATTTACCTCTTCATAGGTCTTGGAGCCTTTCCGACTGTCATATAGCACAATCTTCATCATCCCTTTTATAGTAGTCATATTATCTGTCTGTATCTTATGATAGTGCCATGCCTTTACTACACCCGGATACGCAGTTGTCATATATACCTGTCCAAACTTCTCATACAATTCGCTATCACTTCTTAGTATTTCCATAAGTCTTCCCCGTTCATCAGGAATTGGTTTTAGTTTTTGTATCTTTACACCCTCAATCATAACCTCTCCCACTTAATAAAAAAAACCAGGACTTGATACCTGGTAATGACATCCCTACCAACGAACTTTTCAAGGCCATAAATATTCGTGAAATTATTTGTGCTTATTCGCGACTATCTAAATACCTCAAAAAGTCTTGGTAGGTTCCCTCCTTTTTAAGAAGTATACAAAACCTCAAACTTTTTTGTCAAGTTTTTTTTGAAAAACTTTTTTGTTATTATATCTTGACAGATTATTGAGATTATGTTTTTTTAAACTAAAAAATACATTGGGGGATAAGATGAGAGAAATACAAACAGATAAAATTATAGAAGTAGTAGCAAAACTTTGCAAAGATGCTAACTACTATCTTCCTCAAGATGTGATGGATGCATTTAAAGATGGCTTAAATAAAGAGGAATCGGAGGTGGGGAAGGCGATTTTTCACCAATTGATAGAAAATGCCGAGATTGCAAAGCAAGACGAGGTCCCAATTTGTCAGGATACAGGCTTTACAGTAGTATTTTTAGAACTTGGACAGGAAGTGAGAATTGTCGGAGGCGAATTATATGAAGCAATAGAAGAAGGTGTAAGACAAGGTTATACTGAAGGTTATCTCCGTAAATCTATTCTAAAAGACCCTATAAGAGGAGAAAACACAGGTGATAATACCCCTGCAGTGATTTATACAGATATTGTGTCAGGAGATAAACTCAAGATTATTATAGCACCAAAAGGTGGTGGCAGTGAGAATATGAGTGAGGTATGGATGGGCACTCCTGCCGCTGGAGCAGAAGGAGTTAAAAACTTCGTAGTAGAAAGAGTGCGAAAGTCTGGTGGCAATCCTTGTCCTCCTATTGTAGTAGGTGTAGGAATTGGTGGGACATTTGATAAGTGTGCCCAATTAGCCAAACGGGCACTTCTGAGACCAATTGGTTCGGATAATAAAGACCCTTTTTATGCTGATATGGAAAAAGAACTATTAGAGCGAATAAACAATTTAGGTATAGGACCTGCAGGACTTGGAGGAAGAATAACTGCACTTGCAGTCCACATTGAGGTATTCCCTCGCCATATTGCCACTTTCCCAGTAGCTGTCAACATCCAGTGTCATGCCTGTCGGCATAAAGAAACGATAATATAATGGACTATAAAATTCTTATAAATGGTGAATGGCTTAAAGGAAAAAAACGAGTAGAAGTGAGAAATCCCTACAATCAGGAATTATTGGGAACGGTTCCCGAGACTACAAAAGAACAAATAGACCAGGCTATCTCCGGTGCACTTGAAGCGTTCAAAATTACAAAAGAACTATCTGCTTATAAACGTTCCCAAGTCCTTGAAAAAACCAGAGATGGTATTAAAGCAAGAAAAGAGGACTTGGCACGCACTATATCTCAAGAATCTGGTAAACCAATTAAACTATCAAGAGGTGAGGTAGAAAGGGCAATAGAAACATTCACCTTTGCATCTCAAGAAGCCCGACAAATTGGAGGAGAAACCATACCAATGGATGCAGCCGCAAAAGGAGAAGGTAGAATTGCCTTTACTATTCGTGAGCCTATAGGAGTAATTGGAGCTATCACTCCATTTAACTTTCCCTTAAATTTAGTGGCTCATAAAGTCGCTCCTGCTATTGCAAGTGGCAATACTGTTGTTCTTAAGCCATCAAGTTATACTCCTATAACCTCTATTAAGTTAGGAGAGATTATGTTATCTGCAGGACTTGTGCCAGGGGCGTTGAATGTTATAACAGGTCCAGGCTCATCAGTAGGAGACAGAATAATAAAAGATAATAGAATAGCAAAGATTACATTTACTGGTAGCCCTCCAATTGGTAAGAGAATTATAAATAAAGCAGGACTTAAAAAGGTTACATTAGAATTAGGTTCTAATTCAGCAGTGATTATAGATAAAGATATAAATTTAGAAGATACTATTGAAAGGTGTGTATTTGGTAGTTTTGCTAATGCCGGTCAGGTATGCATCTCTATACAACGTGTCTATGTCCATAAAGATATTTATGATATTTTTTTGGATAGGTTTATACAAGCAACAAAAAAACAAAAAATAGGAGACCCACTAAATGAGACTACAGACATAGGTCCTATGATTACTGAAAAAGAGGCAATAAGAGCAAAACAGTGGATAGATGAGGCACTTGAAGGAGGAGCAAAGGTCTTAACAGGTGGTAATCATAAGGGAACTATGTTTGAACCTACGGTGCTTACAGATACTACTCCCTCAATGAAGGTAATTGCTCAAGAAATCTTTGCCCCAGTAGTCTCAATTATGTCTTTTAAAAACTGGAACCAGGCAATCAATCTTGTGAACGCATCTAAATATGGATTACAAGCAGGGGTATATACAAAAGATATTGCCAAAGCATTTTATGCCGCCAAAAAATTAGAAGTTGGTGGAGTAATAATTAACGATATTCCTACCTATAGAGTTGACCATATGCCTTATGGTGGAGTAAAAGAGAGTGGCATTGGCAGGGAAGGTATAAAATACGCTATCCAGGAAATGACAGAACTGAAATTAATCTGTTTTAATACATCATAAAACTGTAGGAGCGACTTTCCAGTCGCGATAATCAAATCAGGAGGTAAAAATGGCAGAAATCAGGATTTCAGCACCCTTATCAGATGAAGATATAAAAAAACTCAATACAGGTGATAAAGTCCTCATCAGTGGAGTAGTTTATACTGGAAGGGACTCTGCACATAAACGCATGGTAGAACTACTTAAACAGGGTAAGGATTTGCCTGTTGACCTCAAGGGGCAGATTATCTACTATGTTGGTCCTGCACCAGCCAAGCCAGGAAAGCCTATTGGCTCAGCAGGTCCTACAACCAGTTATCGGATGGACCCTTATACTCCAGAACTACTATCTCCGGGATTAAAGGCAATGATTGGGAAGGGACCACGCTCAAAGGAAGTAATTGAGTCTATGAAAAAACACAAGGCAGTTTATCTGGGAGCAACAGGAGGAGCAGCGGCATTGATTGCAAAGAGTATTAAGAAGGCAGAAGTAGTTGCCTATGAAGACCTTGGTCCAGAAGCAATTCGTAGGTTAGAGGTAGAAGATTTCCCAGCAATAGTAGTAAATGACATCCACGGTAACGACCTGTATGAAGAAGGAGTAAAGAAATATAGAAGGTAAAAAGTTCAAAATCCAAATATCAAAAGTAAGTAGATTGTGGATAATAGTCAGTAGATAGGGAAAAAATCTGTCTTTTTCCCCTCCCTATCTACCATCTACTCGCTACCACCTACTTTTTGACATTTGAGTTTTGACTTTTGACATTTTACTTTTAATACGCTCCTCTCCCGCAAAGAACAGCCGGAATAGTCTTAATTAATACTCTTAAGTCAAGAAATAGACTCCAATGATCTATATATTCCAGGTCATATCGCATCCAATCGTCAAAATCTATCTCATTCCTTCCAGAAACCTGCCATATACAGGTAAGACCTGGTCTCATTGAGAGTTTCCTCATTTGCCATTTCTCGTATTTTTTTACCTCGGAAGGCAAAGGAGGTCTCGGACCTACAAAACTCATATCGCCTTTCAGGATATTTATAATCTGAGGAAGTTCATCCAGGCTAAATCTTCTTAAGACCCTTCCGACTCTTGTTACTCTTGGGTCATTCCTTAATTTAAATGCTGCACCATTCATCTCATTCAGATAAGCAAGGTCTTCTCGCATCTCTTCTGCCCCTTTAATCATTGTTCTAAATTTATAGAAGCCGAACTTTCTGCCATTGAGGCCATACCTTATCTGTTTGAAAAGAACAGTCCCTTTGGAATCTGCCTTGATAAAAAATGCAATTATGAGAAATAGTGGAATGGAAAGCACAAGTGTGGAAACCGCAAACAGAAAGTCCAGGCTATATTTAAGAAGAAATGAGAGGCTTGCGAAGGGAGCGGTAGAGAATGTAATAAATTTGAATTCACTATAGGTTTCTACATCAATTCTGCCACTAAAGTCGCTTAATACAGATGATACAGGAATACCCGCATTCTCACATAGATTGAGAATTTCGGGATTCGTAGATGTTGTATCCGGAAGTAATATTACCCAATCTATAGAATGCGATTTTAAAGTATTTTCAAAATTGGTTACATCTCCAATTGCTATTTTATCTAATATGCCATTCTTTTCTTCTGTTCTTAGAAAAGATAATGTCCGAAATTTTAAAACTGCGTGATGAGTAAAATAGTCATAAAATCTCTTTGCTCTCTTGCCTGTTCCTATGACAAGAACATCGTATTTTTGAAAGAGCAAAAAACTTGCTTTTCTCCAGATAAGGAGAACAAACATATTTATACACCCAAAAAACCCAATAAAGAGCCTACTCTGGGTGACTGCCTTGTTAAAAAATATTACAATAGCTAATATTGCCATTGCCTCAATAATCGCTTTAGCAGTGCAAAAAACAACGCCACGCGAAGAAAAGGGATTATAGGCATCTTCGTAATACAGAACCACAGCCCATACAAATACAATCCATGGAACCAACCAGAGGACATTTCCCGATACCCATTCTTCTTTTCCAACAGGGTCAAAAAACAGCATACCCCTGAGATAAAATGCCATTATAAAACTCAAAACTGTAAGAAGTATATCTACCAACAGACTTACTTTAGCAAAAGTATTTAATTTTTCCTTTAACATATAACTTTTAACTTTTAACTCTCAACTCTTTCTTACCCAGGCAAGAATAGTTATTGGGAGAGTAACAGAAAAAACTCTTATTATGAGTGCCAAATATAATGTAAATCTCAAAAACAGCGAAGGTTTATAGTTCTTCAAGAAAAACTTATACATCCCCAAATGATGGTGCGCTGTGGAAGTTAACAAAAATTTTTCAACACTTGCCTCAAGTTTATGGAAAAACACAGCTGTTGGAAGGTAATATACATGATAATTTGCCTTTTTTAATTTATAGCAAAAATCCGTATCCTCTACATATAAAAAGAATCTTTCATCAAAAAAACCAACTTTCTCAAGGATTTCCTTTTTTGTAAGAATACAGGCGCCCCTGATAGAGTCAACTATCTGAATATGTTCGTAATCAAGGTCAGTTAACAAAAATTGACGAGACATTCTGTTATTTGGAAAAAATTTAGTAAAAAGAGATTTTCTTCCGAATATACTATTAAAAGGTGTGGGAAAGGTTCTACAAGAAAATTGCAGACTGCCATCATTGTTTAATAGTCTTGCTCCCACACATCCCGCATCTTTTGTTTTGGCAAAGAAATTTAACATATTATCTATAGCCCCTTTTGTGGTAATAGTGTCGGGATTAAGAAAAAGTATGTACTCACCCTTTGCCCTTTTTGCTGCTTGATTGCATGCCCTTGCAAAACCAACATTCCTTGCATTTGTGATGAGCTTTACTTGTGGAAATTCTCTCTTTATCATAACCTTTGAACCATCTTTACTATGATTATCTACACATATTATCTCATATGAACAAGAAGGTAAATATTTATAAATACTGGAAAGACACTTTCTTAAATAGTCTTTAGTATTGTAATTTACTATGATGATAGATAGTTCAGGGTTCATAGTTCATAGTTCATAGTTTTTTTATCTATGAACCAACAACTAATAACCAATAACCAAATTCACAGCTTCTTTTACTGTTCTTGCTTTAAGTATTGAAATGTCTGTCTTGCCTGTCCTATTATAATATGGGATGATACATTTTTTGAATCCCAACCGAGTTGCCTCTTTTATCCTTTTGTCAATTTGACTAACAGGTCTTATCTCTCCTGTAAGTCCTACCTCACCCAGAGCAATAGTGTATTTATCAATAGGCCTATTTTTGAAACTTGATATTATTGCAAGAATTACTCCCAGGTCACCTGCCCTTTCTTCAAGAAAGAGCCCCCCGACGACATTTAAAAATACATCCTTTATCCCCATTCGGATATTTAATCTTCTCTCTATCACTGCAAGTAGCATTGCAACCCTTCTGTAATCTATTCCTGAACTTACTCTTTGTGGAGTCCCATAAGAAGCCTGCGCCACAAGTGCCTCTATCTCAACAAGAAAAGGACGAGAACCTTCCATTGCACAAACTGTGCAAGTTCCAGATGGATTTTCTTCCCTGATTCCCATAAACATAAGTGAGGGGTCTTTCACCTCTTTTAGTCCAGAGCTTTCCATCTCAAAAACTCCTATCTCATTTGTGGAACCAAATCTATTCTTTGCTGCTCTTAAAATGCGATAGAAATGATTTTTATCACCTTCAAGATATAGCACTGTATCAACAAGATGTTCAAGTGTTTTAGGTCCTGCTATCATCCCTCCTTTTGTTACATGTCCTATTATGAATACAGGTATTCCCGTTGTCTTTGCACTCTCCATAATTCTCTGCCCACACTCCCTTACCTGACTGATACTTCCAGGAATACTACTAATATCCTGATGATAGATACTTTGAATTGAGTCTATTACTACAAGGTTAGTAAAAGGTGGGTTAAACACCGTGAGGATTTGTTCAATATCTGTCTCAGATAGGATTTCTATATCTTGGTCAGAACATTTCAGCCTATCTGCACGTAGTTTTATCTGTAGAGGTGATTCCTCTCCAGATACATAAACAATCTTAATTCCCTTTTTCGCGAGGTTATATACAGATTGCAGAATAAGAGTAGATTTTCCTATGCCAGGTTCACCACCAATCAGAACGACAGAGCCCTTTACTATTCCTCCTCCAAGAACCCTATCAAATTCATCTATTCCTGTCTTAGTCCTTGTCTTTTCTGTAATTTTTATATCTTTTAATAGAAAGGATTTTGCTCTTTCGAGGTAATCACCTCTTTTTTTAATTCCTCTATTTATAGTGGGTTTGACTATCTCTTCTATAAATGTATTCCACTTGCCACAAGAGGGACATTTACCAAGCCACTGGGCAGATGTGTACCCACAATCTCCACAAACATATTTTGTGGTATATTTAGTCATAATATTTTAAGTATTGTGGGAGGCATCTCCTGATGCCGATTTGTCGAGGTCAGGAGACCTCTCCCACAATTTCTTTAAAATAGTTTTAGGTATCTCTTCGGACGCTCTTTAATATCTTCTACAAGTTCTCTTATAGATTTTAGAGTCCTTTGAATTTCTATATATACAGAATCGCTGTTTGCAAGTTTTCCAAGGGTTCCTTTGCCATCTTTTATATTCTGAAGTAAAGTGTCTGCTGCACTTGAAACTCTGTTAACCTTTTGAAGTGTCTTTTTCAGTTCTTCTGTATCTCTCTCTATATTTTCGAGCGTCCTTCCAATAGATTCTTTGTTCTTAGAGGTAATACTACTCAAATCACGCGAGACTTGGTTCAAGTTTTTAATAAGAGAAGTAATGGATACGAGTATATCGCCCTCTTGAAAAGGGATGAGCAATTTACTAATACTTTCTCCGATATCTCCTATCATAGAAAGAGGAATTCCAAGGCTTGGGTCACCTGGTATAGATTGTTTTATATCAAATTTAGTGCCACTTTTCCCAGGGTCAAGCTCTACATATTTAGTGCCTGAAATCATCGCTACATCTTTGATATATGCATGTGCGTCATCATAAAGAACAACATCCTTATCCATTCTAATAATTACCTCTACATAATCTTTATAAAAGGCTATTTTTTTTACATCACCCTTTTCTACTCCATAGACTCTCACGGGGTCTTTTCTCTTGAGTCCTGTCACATCTGGAAAATGGACAGAGACAACATATCCACTCCTCTTGAGCTGAAAGTGAATTGACCAGAAATAGAAAAGAAAAAGGACAACTATCCCTAAAATAACAAATATACCTGCCTTCAAATTTTTGTTCATTTTACCCCCCAATTATAAACCTTTTGACTTCCGGTATCTGACAATTTTTTATCTGTTCTGGAGTGCCCTCAAACATAATCTTTCCATCTGTGAGCATACCTATCCTGTCTGCAATCATATATGCTGATTTCATATCGTGGGTTACAGCTACTGCTGTTACTGAGACCTTCTTTGATAAGTTAAGTATTAATTCG
>JAUWAR010000132.1 GCA_030601965.1 bacterium
GACATTAATTGTGGGGTTAGAGTCCTCAGGACAAATATAGAACTTAAGGATGTCAAACCAAGAATAGGTGTGCTTATAAATACATTCTATAATAACATTCCCTGTGGAATAGGTATGGCTGGCAAACTCAGGCTCTCTAATGCTGAAATCAAAGAGGTTCTTACACAGGGTGCTAAATGGATGATAAAAAAGGGATTTGGTCTAAAAGAGGATAGTATAAATGCAGAAGAACAAGGGTGTCTTCAAGGAGCAGACCCTTCAAAAATTTCTACTCGTGCCTTTGACAGAGGCAAACCTCAACTTGGAACATTAGGAGCAGGTAATCACTTCCTTGAAATCCAGCTAATTGATGAAATATATGATAAAAAGTCTGCTGATGTTATGGGACTTCAAAAAGGGCAAATTACCTGTATGATACACACAGGCTCCAGGGGCTTTGGACATCAGGTATGTGATGACTACCTCAGAATCCTTGAAAAGTGTATGCAGAAGTATAAGATTACTGTTCCTGATAAGGAATTAGCCTGTGCACCTATAAATTCAAAAGAGGGCAAGGATTATATTTCTGCAATGGCTTGTGCGGCGAACTATGCCTGGGCAAACAGACAGGCAATTACTCACTGGGTTAGAGAATCATTTACTAAAGTATTAGAGGTTTCAGTAGAGGAATTAGGGCTTGAACTCATCTACGATGTCGCCCATAATATTGCAAAATTTGAAAAACACAGATTGCCGCAGATGGGAAAACAGAGTGACGCGGATAAAGAAATTGAGTTATGTGTCCACAGGAAAGGTGCTACCAGGTCGTTCCCACCAGGCTCTCCCTTCATTCCTGAAAAATACAAAAACATTGGTCAGCCTGTCCTTATTCCAGGAGATATGGGAACAGCATCTTATATCCTTGTGGGAACAGAAAAGGCAATGCAAGAGACATTTGGTTCAACCTGTCACGGTGCTGGAAGGGTTATGTCAAGACACAAGGCAATAAAAGCGGCAAAAGGAAGAAGTATTGATAATGAGCTTAAGCAAAAAGGTATCACTGTAAAGGCAAGGAGTTACAAAACATTAATGGAAGAGATGTCAGATGCCTATAAGGACATAGACAAAGTTGTAAATATATGTCATAATTCCGGCTTATCTAAAAAAGTAGCCAGAATGGTCCCAATTGGAGTTGTGAAAGGATAAGTTGGTTGATTCAATGTTAGGAAAATACTAATTGTCATTCTGAACGAAGTGAAGAATCTCAATTAGATTGCTTCGCCTTCGGCTCGCAATGACCAATAGGAGGAACAATGGCTGAGGAGAAAAAGGAGACTAAAAATCTCAAAGAGAGGTTGTTTGTTAAGAAGAGATTGGTGTTTGATGAACTCAAAGAACAGGAGAGAAAAAAGGCACTGAATATGGGTGAGGATTATAAAGAATTTATGAATAATGCTAAAACAGAACGAGAAGCAGTGAAAGAGATTGTGAAAAGGGCAGAAGAGAAGGGATTCACTAACATTGAAAAGAATAAGAGAACTGATAAGTTCTACAAAGTCTATAGAGAAAAGTGTATTGCTCTGGGCATTAAAGGTAACAACCCCATTTCTTCAGGCATAAGAATCATTGGCTCGCATATTGATTCACCTCGTCTGGATTTAAAACAACAACCTGTATATGAAAATCAGGAGTTAGTATTTTTAAAGACCCATTACTATGGAGGGATAAAAAAGTATCAGTGGGTAACCAGACCTCTTGCTATTCACGGGAAATTGATAAAACAAAATGGTGAGGAAATTGATATAACTATAGGCGAAAGTAGTGAAGAGCCAGTGCTTACTGTTCTTGACCTCTTGCCTCATCTGGCAAAAAAGCAGATGGATAAAAAACTCTCTGAGGCTATTGAGGGTGAGAAACTGAACTTACTCTCAGGAAGCATTCCCTTTAAAGATAAAGAGACCAAAGACAGGTTTAAACTCAACTTTCTTAGACTCTTAAATGAAAAATATGGTATAATAGAGGAGGATTTTATAAGTGCAGAGATTGAAATAGTGCCTGCTGGATTGGCCAGAGATGTTGGTTTAGATAAGAGTCTTGTTGGGGCTTATGGTCAGGATGACAGAATATGTGCATATACCAGTCTTCAGGCTATGTTAGAAATAGATAAGCCAGAGTATTCTTGCTTGGTAGGATTCTTTGATAAAGAGGAGATTGGCAGTGAAGGTAGCACAGGTGCAAAATCATGGTTTATGAGGAATATAATAGGGGATTTCTTATCTTTAGAAAGAGAAAAATGGTCTATTAAGGACTTAAGTGAGGTTTTAATTGCTTCCAGTGCACTTTCAGCAGATGTCAATGCCGCATTGGACCCTGATTATCCAGATGTTCACGAGAAGATGAATGCAGCTCTTTTGGGACATGGTGTTTGTGTAACCAAATTCACAGGAGCAAGAGGCAAGGCGGGTTCTTCTGATGCAGATGCAGAATTTGTTGGATGGTTGAGGCGTATATTTAATAAGAACAATATTATATGGCAGACAGGTGAGATAGGTAAAGTTGATGAAGGGGGAGGCGGGACTATTGCCAAACATCTTGCCAATCTCGGTATCAATACTATTGATTGTGGGACTCCAATTCTTTCTATGCACTCTCCCTTTGAGATTTCCAGCAAGTTTGACCTCTATATGACCTACAAAGCGTATAAGGTATTTCTGAGTTCATAGATAAAATGATTGTTTTTGAGATTGCTTCGTCGTCCCGCACTTATGCATAAGTGCGGGACTCCTCGTAATGACAAAACGTGAATGACCTATTAAGCATATCACTTATCCTTATACTGGGTTTTGTAGCACAAAAGGCTGTTCAAAAACTTAAACTGCCAAGTGTAACCGCATACCTGCTTCTTGGTATTCTGATTGGACCTTATCTTTTGAATCTCACTTCTCCTGGAGTTATCCGTGCCTCAGGGCTATTTTCTGAGATAGCATTAGGTATAATAGCCTTTTCCATTGGAGAGGGTTTTTTTATTACTAACCTCAAAAAATTCGGCAAGTCTATTTTTTTGATTTCGGTATTTGAGGCATTTCTTGCCTGTTTATTTGTAATAATCTTTACTCTACTTCACAAACC
>JAUWAR010000075.1 GCA_030601965.1 bacterium
ATTAGAGGATTATCTGTCAAGGGAAAAGGAGTGAATATTAAATATATCGCCTACGACTCGTTTGGAGTAAAGAGTCTTTGTACAAAGGTTCATACAGACCAGATTATTACAATAGACCCGGGTATTGCCGCCGAAGCAAAAGGATTTCCCCTCCCAGATGAACTCAAACAAAAACTATATGAGGATTATAAAGAAAAAATTAAAGAAGCAACTAAAGAGAGTAATATTGTAATCATTACTCACTACCACTACGACCATCATACACTGGAAAGAGATAAAAGACTATACGGAAATAAGATTTTACTCATAAAAGACCCTAAAAATTACATAAATAAATCCCAGACAAAACGGGCTTTTTTATTTCTTAAAGAGACACATGGCTTACCAAAAGATATTATTATAGCAGATAGAAGGTCTTTTAAATTTGGTGATACAGAGCTCAACTTTACAGAACCTATGTGGCATGGAAAAGAAGGCACACCCCTTGGTTATATTATTGGAGTCACAATAAAATACAAAAAAGAGAAACTACTCTTCGCATCTGATGTCTGTGGCCCTGTTCTTAAAACTCAAACAGACTGGATAATTGCCCAGAATGCTGATATTTCTATAATAGACGGACCACCAACATATATATTAGGATTTATGTTCTCCTACGAAAATTTCAATAAATCCATAGACAATCTTAAAAAGATAATAGAAAAGGCAAGGGGAAAGATTATACTTGACCATCATCTAATGAGAGATTATAAATATCCTGACCTTCTTAAGTCTGTTTATGAGACAGCGAAAAAGAATAAAAAGGTTATCTTATCAGCTGCGGAGGATATAGGCAAAGAGCCGATGGTTCTTACAGCGTATAAAAAATATGGGAGAAGATAGTTAAAATCTATATCTCTCTAATTTTCAAATACTTGCATGGAACTGACACCTTATCCATCTAATCTTCTAATTTGCTTCCACACTTAGAACAATAATTGGCATCTTCAGACACATAACTTCCGCAAATCTCACATTGATATTCAGAAGGGGTTAGTACATTTTGTAAATCTTTACCACAGGCGACGCATTTCTTATTTTCCTTAGGATTCTTCGCTCCACAGTAAGGACAAAAGATATGTGTCTCTCCTTCTATCTCGGCTTTTGGGCGAGTAAGCATTATACCCAAAAGAAGGGAGACAAAAGGGGAGAAGAAAAAAGATGCTCCAAACCCTCCTTTAAATGAAAGTCCTTTCTTTTCCCATGCCTTTCCTATTATATAACAGGCGACTAAGGCTATTATTAAGACTATTATTAAGACTATAAAGATTATCACAGGCTCCATCGTATTCATTTCTTCTCCTTTCTAAATTAAGAGTATTGTCAAATATCTCTTAGTAAAATTGGTGTCAATTCTCTCCAAGTTCTTATTTATCATCCCGATTCCATCGGGACAACGATACTTTTTGAACATACCTGTCCGCCGCACAACTATGGCAGGCGGATATGTGCTAAACATACCACCTTATTTTTAGGCTTGCAGGATATCCATAATCTGAATATCTAATCTCCTTTGTTTTTCCACAAATGTCAAGAAAAAAAGCCTTTGATTTTCCTTGACTTTCAAGGATTTTTCTATTATAATACAGTTAATCTCAGAAAATACAAATTTTAGGAGGCTATTATGGAAATTCTATCAATAGTCATAGGCTATCTCTTTGGCTCAATAATGTTTGCCCATATAGTTAGTAAGATGAAGGGGGTGGATATTACTAAGGTGGGAACAGGTAATCCTGGAGCCGCGAATGTCCTGCGAGAAGTAGGGAAAAAACAAGGAATAATAGTCTGGTTTCTTGATGCCTGTAAAGGGGCTATTGCAATGCTTATCGTTGATAAAATACTAAATGTTCCAGGATTCTGGATTATGATGACAGGGGCATCCGTAATAATAGGACACTGCTTTCCTATATTTTACAAATTTAAAGGGGGAAAAGGACTATCTACTCTGGGTGGTATAGTGTTCTACATAATACCTGCTATTTTTCCTGCGGGTCTTGCCCTGTATTTTGCAACCCGTCCAATAAGACCAAGAAAATTAGAGTATTGTGCAGATATTTGTACCATTGCCTACTTCATCTATCTGATAAGGTGTTTCTATATATTAGACTTCTACTGGTTGGGTCCTGCACTGCTCGTGCTTCTGGTCATCTCTATTGGAGTCAACCTCAAACATCTAATAGAAGAATTTAAGAGTTAGATGCGTACTGGTACTGCAAATCTACCCTTGCATTACGGCAAGACTCCTCCCTGGTTATTTGAGAAGATGGTGAAACTCTCACGAGAAATCTGTATCCTAATAGTTCAGGAATTTGGTCCATACGAGTTTTTGAAGAAAATTTCTTCGCCTTTCTGGTTTCAATCATTTGGAGCAATCCTTGGTTTTGACTGGCACTCTTCTGGTCTTACTACTACTGTGTGCGGAGCCATAAAAGAATCACTGAAAGAAATTGATAAAGAACTCGGTATCTTTGTGGCAGGCGGTAAGGGAAAGACTTCAAGAAAGACCCCCGATGAGATAGAAAGAAAAGCCAAATTTATAGATGTTCTACCTAACGGACTTGTATATGCAAGTAAGATGTCAGCAAAGGTAGATTCATCAGCGGTCCAGGATGGGTATCAACTCTATCATCATGTGTTCTTCTTTACAAAAAAAGGAGAATGGACTGTTGTCCAGCAGGGAATGAATACAGAAATAAGATATGCTCGGAGGTATCATTGGCTTTCTTCACCTGCATTGGATTTTGTATGTGAACCACATTCTGGAATATCTGCCCAAAAGATAGAAAATACTGTCCTTAATATGGTAGATAAAAAAAGTGAAGAAAACAGAATAATCTCAACCGAACTTTCTAAACAAAAACCAGAAAAGATTATAAAAGAGATTAAAAAATTAAAGGGGTTGGAACTTCCAAGGCGCCATAATATTCTTATTCAAGACATAAATCCTGATAGACTTTATAAGATATTTATCTCCACTTATGAGCATCAGCCAGAGAATTTTGCCTCTCTTCTGGGAATGAAGGGTGTAGGTCCCAAGACAATCAGAGCTCTTTCTCTTGTCTCTGAACTACTTTATGGTGCAGAGGTGTCTTTTGATGACCCCGCAAGGTTCTCCTATGCCCATGGCGGTAAAGATGGACATCCATACCCGGTTGATAGAGGAAATTACCAAAGGACAATTGAAATCTTGGAAAAGGCAATTAGAAAGACAAAAATTGGAAAATTACCTTCTATGCTTCTTTAAGAAAGTCTCCATTTCTGGAATGCCACCCTGGTATATCAAATAGCCATTATATGGCTCTCTCTCGGTAATTTCTCCTGCTATATTTGTGAGCATTATCTCTTTAACTTTTTCAAGGTTTGTGGTTTGTCCAAGTGCCCAGCCAAGTTTAACATACGCCACCTCGGGTAACATATTTGCCGCAGGAACTATACCTATATCCATAAGGTCTCGTCCTGTATCATAGACATACATCTGGACATATCCCCAGAGTGTCTGCACAGTCATATATACGGCAATTCCTTTGTTACATGCTTTTTTTATTGGCCCATAAAGTGGTTTGTTTATGTGGCCCAGACCTGTCCCTGCTATAACTATACCTTTATATTTGTTGTCTATCAGGGATTCAATTATATCCGGTTGCATATTTGGGTAATAATATACTATTGAAACCTTTTCTTCAAACTCAGTATTTATCTTTACTTTTTTGTCTTTTCTTCTTTTCTTGTAATCACTTGTGAGTGGTGTGATTTTATCTTTATCCACCATAGCAAGTGGGATACCCCCAATAGTTCTAAATGTAGACCTGTATGAGGAATGCATTTTCCTAACGCGTGTTCCCCTGTGCAGGAGGCCATACTCGTCGCTTGTAGGACCAAACATACAGACCATTACCTCTGCGATATCAGATTCTGCGGCTGTCTTGGTGGCGTGAATGAGATTTATTGCGGCATCTGAAGAAGGGCGGTCGCTTGAACGCTGGGAGCCCACCATTACTATAGGCACAGGAGAATCCTGAATCATAAATGATAATATGGCAGAAGTGTGATGCATCGTATCTGTCCCATGTCCTATAACTATTCCATTAATCCCATTTTTAATTTCTTTGCCAATAGCCTCTGCTGTTCCTTTCCACTGTTCTGGTCCCATATTCTCACTGAATATCCCATATAATTTCTCAGTTGTAAGGTTACAAATATCAGCAAGTTCTGGAACTGAGCCATATAGTTCACCAGGAGAAAAAGCAGGGATTACTGCCCCTGTCCTATAATCAAGTCTACTTGCGATAGTTCCTCCTGTTCCAAGCAGTTTTACATCGGATTTAGCAGGGTCATAAGGAAATTCCTTTTCTGGTATTTTATAGTGTGCTTCTTGATAGTCTGTTTCAACTATCTTCTTGATTGTATCTACTGCAAGACCAACATTATAACCATTGCGTAATTTCACGACAATATGTTTATCATCAGCAGTTTCTGACCTGGGAAGGATGATACCCTTGAACTTACCTCTTGTGGAGTCTATCTCTACATCACCCCACACCCTGGCATGTTGTTCTATCAGTTTCTCCTTTGCTTTGTTTCTATAACCTTTGTATTTATCCATGAATCAACCTCCTTACCAATTTTCCATCTGCCTTGCCCTTAATTTTGTTCATTACCTTGCCCATTATAAACTTTTCTAATTGCAATCTGCCACCTTTCACCTCTTTACTATATTTCTTAAATGCTCTGTCTATCTCTTTTTTTACTTGACTAATATCAAGGATTGTAAGATTCAACTCTTGATACGCCTTTTCAAAAGAGGTAGCACCTCTGGCAGAAAAATTTACCATCTTCTCAAGCAAAAAAGGAATTATCTCCTTGAAAAACCTGCCTTCCTTATAAGCCCTAAACATATTATATATCTCTAAATCAGGGATTTTTTGAATATTTGTTCCTTTTCGTGATAAATGCTTCATTGTTTGTGTTATCGTGACAGCGATAAGGATTGCTTGTTTCTTTGTCAGGTTTAATGATATTGTTTTATCAAAGAGCCTTGAATGGTTTGAAGAAATAAGTGAGTGCTGAAACAAGTTCAGTATTATATCATCTGGAATGCCCATCTTTTTATATCTTGCCTCTTTTTCCCATGGAGGTTCTGGTATCATATTTGATATCCTCTCTATCCTTTTTGCAGATACCTCTATTGGAGGCAGGTCAGTATCTGGATACATCCTATTGGGTCCAGGTAGAATTCTCTCAAATCCGTTTGTTCCATCTCTTAGTGTCTGTCTTGTTTCATTGGGAACTCCTGTTATTGCGTCTTTTGCTCGTATCTCTATCTCTTTTGTTCCGGTTTCTGAATCTCTCCTGTCGCCCCATACCAGAACTACTGTATCCTGGTCCCCTGCACCTGTAATCTCCAATATTTTTTTCCATTCTCGGGAATTAAGTGTTTCACCTCTTGTTTCAGTGGATATAATATTGGGTAGTTTATCCAGGCAGGCAATTACCCTTACCCTGTCAGAAACTTCCTTTTCAAAGACAACATCAGGCTGAGTTGGATATGAGAGAATACCCTTGAATTTTGGAAGTAATACAGCCTTTACCAAAAGTTTATTCTTGATTGCACTGTTGATTGGTTCATAACCCGTGTTTTTAAGTAAAGCGCTTACATCATAGAACTTTGCCCTATATGTTTCAGACTTCAAGCCTCGTTTTTTTAGTTCTTCCTTTATTTCAAGAAGTGCCTTCTGCCTCATTGCTTCATTATGAACCAATTTTGGAATTAGTGGAATCCTTGACACTCCTTTTATTTCCACCCTGGTACCGCCTTGTATGCTTACATTTACATCCTGTCTGGCAGAGCCAATGCCAGTTCTCACTTTTCCTGTTATTCGTGTTAGTCTTCTTATGATTTGTGCACAATCAGCAACCTCCCAGGGATTTCGCATATCAGCATAAGTAACTGTTTCTACAAGAGGCATTCCTAATCTGTCTGTATTATAAAACCTTGTATGTCCAACATCAGCGATTTCTCTGCAGGCATCCTCCTCAAGACCAAGTTGTCGAATTCCGATTTTTCTATTTTTTGGCAGGCGAGACACCTGTCCTACCCTTCTATTCTCATATGGAATTTCGCCATCAATACCTACTATGGTAGTTCTTTG